>JAJRST010000128.1 GCA_024278645.1 bacterium
AGAGCATCGCGCATACCGACAATTCTCCCATCGCCGCCATCAAAAACAAAGAGAGACACATTTACGGCCTCCAGTTTCACCCGGAAGTGGTGCACACGCCAAAGGGCAAAAAGATACTCGGCAATTTTCTTTTCGAGATATGCGCTTGCCAGGCGGATTGGAGCCCCGAGAAATTTGTCGACACAGCCGTGCGCGAAATCCGCCGCCAAGTGGGCGACAAAAAAGTTCTGTGCGGTCTCAGCGGCGGCGTCGATTCCACGGTGGCGGCCTACATCGTCGCCCGGGCCATCGGCCGCCAGTTGACATGCGTCTTTGTCGATACCGGCATGTTGCGTCAGCATGAAGCAAAAGAGGTGTGCGCTTTTTTCGAAAACGCCGATTTCAACTTTCGCTTTGTCGACGCCGGCGAACGCTTTTTGAGCAAATTGCGCAACGTCGTCGATCCCGAAAAAAAACGCAAGATCATCGGCGAGGAATTTATCCGCGTTTTCGAGGAAGAAGCGGCGGCGTTGGGCGAAGTGGATTACCTGGTTCAGGGGACGCTCTATCCCGACGTCATCGAAAGCGTGTCCGTGCGCGGCCCTTCGGCGACGATAAAGTCGCATCACAACGTCGGCGGGCTGCCGGAAAAGATGGGACTGGCATTGATCGAGCCTTTGCGCGAGTTGTTCAAGGATGAAGTGAGGCGTGTGGGACGTGAAATAGGCGTTCCCGATATCATCCTCGGGCGTCACCCGTTTCCGGGGCCGGGACTCGCCGTTCGCGTGCTCGGCGACATTACAAAGGAGCGGCTGGACGTGCTTCGCCAGGCGGATCATATCTTTATCCGGGAACTGCATAAGAATGGCATTTACAACGACATCTGGCAGGCGTTTGCCGTCCTCCTCCCCGTCCAAACCGTGGGCGTGATGGGCGACCAGAGAACCTATGAGAACGTCATTGCCTTGCGCGCCGTCACCAGCGTGGACGGGATGACCGCCGACTGGGCGATCATCCCGAACGATGTGCTCGCGCATGTTTCCAATCGCATCATCAATGAAGTAAAAGGCGTCAACCGGGTGGTTTACGACATCAGCTCCAAACCGCCCGGCACCATTGAATGGGAATAAATAAAGGGTGAACGTATGTGTGGAATAGTGGGATATATCGGACAGCAAAAGGCGGTCCCCATTCTTTTGAACGGTCTCAAACGTCTGGAATATCGCGGCTATGACTCTTCCGGCATTGCGGTTCGCGTAAACGGCGATATTGTCATTGAAAAAACAGTGGGCAAAATCGTCAACCTGGAAAACGCCCTGGACGGCAAGGAATACGACGCAACCGTGGGCATCGCCCATACGCGCTGGGCCACGCACGGAGAGCCGACGCAGGTGAACGCCCATCCGCACTCCGACTCGGCGAACAGGTTGGCGCTGGTGCACAACGGCATCATTGAAAATTACGCCCAGCTCCGCAACGAGCTGACGGCAAAAGGACACATTTTCAGATCGGATACGTACACGGAAACGCTGGTGCATCTTTTTCTGGATCTGCTCGATAACGGTTGCGACTTTTTTGAAGCCGTGCGCCAGGGACTAACGCGCGTGCAAGGCGCCTACGGCATCGCCGTCATGTACCGCGACGAACCGGACAAACTGATCGCCGCCAGAAAAGGCAGCCCGTTGGTGGTCGGTCACGGCGACGGTGAATTTTTCATCGCCTCCGACGCCGCGCCCCTGGTCGGCTACGCATCGGATGTGACCTATCTCCAGGACGGTGAAGTGGCGCTGCTCAACCGCAACAGCGTGGACATCAAAACAATCGATAACGAGCCGGTGAGCGCTCATGTCGAGTCCATCGGTTCCGACATCGCCGCCATTGAAAAAGGCGGCTACCCCCATTTCATGCTCAAGGAAATTATGATGCAGCCGCAAACCATGGCCGACACCATGCGCGGACGGCTTTTGCCGGATGAAGGCACGGCCAAACTGGGCGGCATCCAGTACGAATTGCAGTCGCTTCTCAACGCCAACCGCGTGGTCATCACCGCTTGCGGCACCTCGTGGCATGCCGCCCTCATAGGCGAATATATGCTGGAAGAATACCTCGGCATCCCCGTGGAAGTAGAGTATGCCTCCGAGTTCCGCTATCGCGATCCCATCCTCGGCCCCGATTCCGTGGTGATCGCCATCAGCCAGTCCGGCGAGACCGCGGATACGCTCGCCGCCATCCGCGAAGCAAAACGCAAGGGCAGCAAGGTATTCGGCATTTGCAACGTCGTCGGCTCGACCATTGCGCGCGAGACCGACGCCGGCGTTTACCTGCACGCCGGCCCGGAAATTGGCGTCGCTTCGACAAAAGCATTTACCTCCCAGGTTGTTGTTCTCACGTTGATGACGCTGTTGCTCGGTCGAATGCGCTCCTTGTCGCATCCGCGAGGCAAGGAAATTACACAAGCATTGGCCGACCTGCCAAACAAAGTCGAGCAGGCGCTGCAGGCCAATGAGCAGATCAAAACCATTGCCGAGGAATTCCAATCCGCGAAAAACTTTCTCTACCTGGGACGCGGCTATAATTTTCCCGTGGCGCTGGAAGGCGCTTTAAAATTAAAAGAAATTTCTTATATTCATGCGGAAGGCTATCCCGCCGCTGAGATGAAACACGGCCCCATCGCGCTCATCGACCGGGATATGCCCGTGGTCTTTATCGCCACAAAAGACTCTATCTACGATAAAGTGCTGAGCAACATCGAGGAAGTTCGCGCACGCAACGGCCGCGTCATCGCCATTGCGACGGAAGGCGACGACGTCATTAAAAACCATGCGGATCGGGTGATCTATGTGCCGCAGACCATCGAGCTGCTGAATCCATTGGTGACCATCATTCCGTTGCAGTTGCTGGCCTACCATATCGCGGTTTTGCGTGGCTGCGATGTGGACCAGCCGCGCAACCTGGCAAAAAGCGTAACAGTCGAATAAACGAATCGGAGGAGCCCTTGTTTAACAAAATCTTTATACGATTTTTCATTTTTCTCTTTATCATCGCGGCCCCCTTTTCCCTTATCAGCCAGACGACTGATTTTGAGAACATGTTTAATCAAGCGCTGATTCTTTATCGCAATAATGATTTTGAACAAGCCAAAGTCGAGTTTTTGAAAATCGTCGCTCAAAAAGAGGACAATCCGAAATTGACGGCGGCGACCTTGATGCTGGCCAAAACCTTTTACCGGCTGCGGCAGTTTGATGAGGTCGTCGACTATGCCAGCCTCATCATCGATAATTACGCCCAAAGCCGTTACCGGCCGCACGCTTTTTATCTGCGCGCTTGCGCCAGGTATCACAAAAGGCAATACAGCGCCTCTCTTGAAGATTTTGCCTACGCCATAGAATTTGCCGACTCGCAGGAACTGCTGCGCGTCGCCGAGTCGACAGCCACCAACCTCGTCAACGGCTATATCGGCCTGACAAGCCTGGAGAAGGTTTACAACTCTTACCCGTGGACGCAGGCGCGCCCCATTTTGACCATCTGGCGCGCGCACCTGACCGGCAAAAACGGGCAGGCGGCCAAGGCGACGCAAATGCTGCAAACGTTTATCGATTCCAAACCCGGCAGCCGTTACCAGCTCATCGCCAAGGAACTAATCTCCATGGGCTTTGAAAGCTCGCGGCCCGTCTTTCGCATCGGCATCATTCTTCCGGTTTCCGGTTACTTTGCCGAGGAATCGCAGGACTTTTTAAAGGGGCTCGCCTTTGCATTGAAAAATCGGGACAGCGCCGAGCCGGAAATTCAACTCATCCTCAAAGACACAAAGGGCGATATTGTCGAGACCATAAACGCCGCCTGGGAGCTTTTGGATAAAGACGTCAATCTTGTCATCGGCGGCCTTGAGGGACAAAAGTCCGCCGCCATCGCCGGCATTTTCAAACAGGCCGGCGTGCCGGTGATCATTCCGGTGGCCACGGACAACAACCTGGCTCAAATCGGCGACCTTGTTTTTCAGACCAATTCAGATATGGAGGCCCGAGGTTCGGCGCTCGCCGAATATGCCTCAAAAAATCTGCACATGAAAAGCTTTGCCACCCTGGCCCCGGCGGATGACTATGGCAGCGCCCTCACCGACGCTTTTGCCAACAAGGTGGACCAACTGGGCGGCGCCATTGTCTCGCAGCAATGGTACTATCCCGGCACCACCGATTTCTCGCGTCAGCTCGAATCCATCCGCGAATCCGGCTTTCGCTATGCTTATCGAGACTCCCTGCGCGTGTGGGGCATGGACGTCAATATGGCGCGCATCGACTCGCTGTACGCCCGCCTGGACCGCAGCGTCCGCTATGCTTCCGATGAAAACGAGGGGCTAGATCAATTTACGGATATCGCCGTGCGCAGCATAGACGGCTTTTTCCTGCCCATCTATGAAGAAGACATCCCGTACATCGCCTCGCAATTTGCACTGTATAACATCAAATCGAGGCTCCTTGGCGGCGATCGCTGGAACGACGCCGAACTTTTAAGAAAACATCAACGTTATGTGAACGGCGTCCTCTTTTTCGCCGGCCACTATATTAACCGGGCAGATTTGGCCTTTATAAATTTTACGCGCGACTTTCGCGTGGCCACATCCAGCTCGCCCGGCGACATGGCGATTTACGGCTATAATATTATGAACCTGATTATTGACGGTCTGGACAGCGGCGCCGTCGCCGCCCATGAAATGGCCGCTTTTTTAAAGAATGTAAAAGACTACAAAGGTCTTGGAACCGGCATTTCGTTTCAGAACGCTCGCAGAATCAACTCGTCCGTCAATATTTTGCAGTTTCAGGACGGCAATATTCTCAGAATAGCCCCTGTCGAATAGCCCGTGAACGATAAGAACATCCTATTTGTTTTCCTGTTTTTTTCGCCCTTTGCGCTGATGGCGCAGACGTTGCCGTTTTTGTCGCTTGGCCTTCGCGCGGGATCGGCGGCGCCGTCCACCGTCGGCGTCGACGCTTTTTCGTTTGGCGTCAGGGGCGAAACAGAGGCCGTTTTTCAAGGTCTGCACCTTTTACCTTACTTTGATTATTGGGCGGCGGAGTGGAAAACAGGCGCTATTCATTGGAACTGGCGACTCTTTTCGGCCGGTCTATCCGCAATAAGACGATTTAACAATAATTATTCAAAGGCTTCGCCGTTCATCGGCGGCGGCGGCGGCATAAATTTAAACATCCCAAAAGCGACATCGGACAATGCCCTGCCCGCGGATGAAAGGATCGACTTTGATTTATCGCTGCATATTATCGGCGGATTTATTTTACCGCTCAATTCAAATTTGTCGGCGCTAATCGAATTGAAATATGTTGCAGCCGGACGAACGGATTATACCGGTCTGTGGCTTGGTATAAACTATTTGCTAAAGTAACAACGTTCAGGTCGCACACAACAGCTAACATATATAAATTCAGGAGAAAGGAATGGATGTAGGAAAAGCAATCATATTGGGAGTGATTCAGGGGCTGACGGAATTTTTGCCGGTGAGCAGTTCCGGTCATCTGGTGCTCGGCAAATATCTTTTGGGGCTGCATGAGCAGGGCATTGTTTTTGAAGTTTTTGTACATTTAGGCACCCTGTTGGCTGTTTTCACGGTTTTTTGGGAGGACATTTTAAACCTGATCAGGGCATTTTTTCGCCTGTTCACAAAAAGCGTACAACAAGCCGGCGTCGAAAATTATTATGCTAACGATGACTATTTTCGTTTGCTTTTATTCATCATCATCGGCACAATACCGGCCGCCGTCGTCGGTCTGCTCTTTGAGGACAAAATTTCGGCCTCATTCAACGAGCCGCGCTTCGCCTCGGCCATGCTCATCGTCACTGCATTTATTTTATTTTTAACTATATTTGTGAAAAAAACAGGCAAGAAGCTTACGATGCGCAATACATTTTTGATGGGCGTCGCCCAGGCTTTTGCCATTATTCCCGGCATTTCGCGTTCGGGCTCCACCATAAGCGTCGGCTTGTACCAACAAGTGGCCGGCGACAAGGCGGCGCGTTTCTCGTTTCTATTGGCTATCCCGGCGATCCTGGGCGCCACGGTTCTGAAATCCGTCGAACTGGTCAATTCCGAAATCAGCAGCGACATTTTCCTCATCCTGTCCGCCGGCATGATCGCCTCGTATATTTCAGGATTCATCGCCATCGAATCGCTGTTAGCCATCGTCAGACGCGGCAAGCTCTTTTATTTTGCACCTTATTGCTTGCTACTTGGCATATTAGGTCTTATCTTTATTTGATTCATGGCAGCGATTAAAAAAGACAAATATACGCCTGCTCGGCTAAAGTCCGATTTAAAAAAAGGGATTGTCGCTACCGTATATCTTTTTTACGGCCAGGAGGACTTTTTAATCGAGCAGTGGCTAAAAGCCTTGCAACAAGCCGTGCTGCAACCGGGAGATGAGGATTTTAATCTCGATGTTCTCTATGGAAACGAAACGGATGGCGCCGCCGTTGTGAACATAGCCATGTCTTTTCCAATGATGGCGGAAAAACGTATGGTTGTTGTTAAGGATTTCCATCATCTTTCCGAGAAAAGCCTCAACTTGATCACGGCGTATATACAAAAACCCTCGGCATCCAGTTGCCTGGCGCTGACAACAACGAAGCTTGGCGGCACAAATGCCGTCATTAAAGCATTAGCCAAGTACAGCAAAGTCCTGGAGGCCAAGCCGCTTTACGACAACCATGTGCCCGCCTGGGTCAAAGCGCACGTAAAGGAGCGAGGCTTTACGATCAGCGACGAAGCGATTACTCTTTTACAATTGAACGCCGGCAACTCGTTGCGCAGGCTGAGTTCCGAGATAGACAAAATAGAGCTTTTACTCAAGGACCGACATGAAATTTCGGTTCAGGACGTTGAAGCCATTGTCGGCGCAAGCAAGGAGTTTAATGTCTTTGAATTTGCCGATGCCGTCGCTGAAAAGAATTTGCCAAAGAGCCTGCGAATTCTGAACAGACTTTTAGAACTCGGCGAGTCGCCCATTGGCATTTTGGTGATGCTGACGCGTCATTATACCATCATCGCCAAGGCAAAAGAGATGATCATCTCACGCATGCGCAAGGATGAAATGGGAAGAGCGCTGCGCGTCAATCCCTATTTTATCGACAAATATGTGCGACAGGCCGCGAAATACAACAAAAGCCAGCTTGGCGATATCTTTCAATTGCTGCTCACCGCGGATCAGCACTTAAAGTCAAGCTACCAAAAACCCAAACTGGTGCTGGAATCGTTGATATTTTAAATAAATTCTCTAAAATGATGTTTTTATAAAAACATGGTGCTTTTGATAAAACTGGTGCACGGTTCCATCGTATGACCAAGAATTCTAAATTACAACCTGACATAAGCGATGAAGAGCTGATAAAACGTTTTCAAGATGATGACCTTCAGGCTTATGATATCATCATTTTACGGTATAAAGACCAACTCTTGAATTTTGCTTACCGATTTTTAGGCAACGTGGAAGAATCGGAGGATATCGTACAGGAGACATTTTTGCGCCTCTGGAGAAATCGTCACGCGTATCGTCAAATTGCAAAATTTTCGACATGGATTTATACCATTGCCGGCAATTTGGCCAAAACCGAATTGCGCAAAAGGAAACGCCGCAAAGTCATATCAATTTCCGACATGGGCTTTGAAGACAAGGAATATGAAATCGAGGACGAACTGGCCAATACGGATCAGGATGCCAACTCCTCGCTGACTGAGAAAATAATTCAGGATGCCATTGACGAACTGCCGCCGCGTTTTAAAGAAGTGATTATTCTTAGAGATATTCAGGAACTTTCCTACGAAGACATTGGTTCAATATTGCAAATTCCCCTCGGGACTGTTAAATCACGAGTAAATCGTGCACGTCTTAAATTGCAGTCAAAACTTAAAGATATCGATACGCCAATGCGGTAGGCGAGGAGGTGACGATGAAAAATTGCACCAGTTATAAAAAATTATTTTCCGAATATGTTGACAAAACGCTGGAACCGGCTCGCAGCCGTGATCTGGAGGCGCATACGGCATCGTGCGCGGCATGTAAAAGCTCGCTTGACGCCATGCTTTCCATTAAACGCTCGCTGGCCTCGCTGCCCAAGATCGGCGCCTCCGATTCCTTTGACGCCGTTATGCGCGCCAGGCTGCGCCAGCAAATCCGACGAGAAGGCTATCGCACTCGTTCTTTATGGCGGCTTCCCTCTTTTTCCCTGAACTTCAAAGCCCCTGCTTATGCGGTTTTGGCCGTGTTGCTCATCTTTCTCGGCGCCATGCTCCAGAAAACTTACAACTCCGGGCCGCAGGTTGTGAAAGGAAATTATCAATTTTCGCAAGTGCAGCAGGCGCTGCTGCAAAAGGCGGGCGCCATCGATCCCGGTTATATGGTCATTGCGCAACGGGACAGTGTAAATAACAGGATCGTCATCATCAATTACGTTGACATTGATGAAATAGCGCCGCTTGATGATTCCCTGCAAAAACGCACACAAGGTCTGATCTATAGCAAAACAGGCCTTCCCAACCTCAGGGAGGCGCCTTCGCGGCAAATCAGAACAAGCGCCTTGCAGTCGAATCCCGCAGAGCCCAGAATACAATATGCCAAAGAGTACATATTTTAATTCATTTGCTAAACCGGTGATGTATGAAAAAAGGAAGACAGCTTTTCAATATTAAACTTGTTATTGCCTATTTTATCTTTTCTTTTCTTGCCGCCCCAACTTTTGCCAGCGATCAATCGACGTTAATCCGGTTTCGCAGCGAGTTTTTGCAACTTGTGAAGAACGTCGAAAAATACGCCGTCAGCATCAAGGCGACGATGAATTCCAATGACCGCAGCCAAGTGGGCCCCTTTATTGAAATCGTCAACTCTGCGGCCGGCCTGGTTTACGACGACCACCACATTCTTGTCAAGAAAAAGGTGATCGACGGAAGCAATGGCATCACAGTCAGATTTTATGACGGCCGTGAAGCCGAGGGGCGCGTCGTCAGCACGGACTTTGATTACGGGTTGGCGCTGTTGTACGTTGAAGAGAAAATCGATCCCTCCATGCAGCCGAAAATGCTCTCTTCTACAAAAGAGACGCCGGCCGGCGAACCTGTCCTGGTGCTCACCAATTCCCTCGATGTCATGCCGGCGATTACATTCGGCATTGTCAACTGCACGCGCACTGACGGCATGATTCAGTTGTCCACCGAAATGCCCGCAGGAACTGGCGGCGGCGCCGTCTTTGATTTCTACGGCCGCTTGATCGGCATTATCGCCGTCGAGATCGATCTTTTCCCGGATGAACTCCCCTACTCTTCCGACCTGCTGTCCAGCGAAACCGTGCTCGTCTACCCCGTGCATGAAATTAAAAAAGTGGCCCAGGCCATGATCGCCAACGCCGCTAAAAATCGCGTTTACCTTGGCATCGTCGCCGCGGACTGGCCCAGTCAACTCGGCGGCGCGCACATCAACCAGGTCCTGGCCAACAGCCCGGCGGCGCGTTCCGGTTTTCGCATCGGCGATATTGTGTTAAGCGTGGACAATCACAAAGTGGCCTCCGCTTTTGACCTCTTTCAGGATATCAGCAACCACTCGCCGGGGGATGAAGTAAAGTTCGAAGTCCTTCGCGGAGAGCAAATAAAAAACCTTTTGGTGAAAATAACGCCGCCTCCCCCATCTCATAATATTCGACCTTCAAATTCGAAAAAAGTGACCAATACAAGACCCTCCAAGCAACAAATTAATAGAGAATTTCTTCTCATGCGTTTAAAGCGCATGGAACAGGAAATGCAAATCATTAAAGAAATGTTGCAAAGCGAATGACAAACCCGCACTTTTTTCATCTTCACAACGGCATATTTTCGTTGACTTTTATAGCATATTTTTGTAAACTTTGGACTCGTTTGAAATTCAAGAATTCTATGGAGATATAATGGCTAAAGACAAATCATTTGCCGCAAAAATCGCCAAAGCGGCGGGCGCCATGGCAAGCCACTGCCCTGTTTGTGGGGAAATTAAAAGTCCTTTGTTTGTCGTTGACAGCATAAAGAACGAAGAAAAAGGCAGCTACAAATACAAGGAAGCTTTCATTCCCATTTGCAAATGCAATCAGAATGAAGTGATGAGCTAAATCTTGCATGAATGTGGACAAGATTTTATTAGCAACAAGAAATAAGGACAAGGTCAGGGAAATCAGCAATCTTTTATCCGACCTGTCCGTCACCGTTCTATCTATCGATGATTTTCCGGACATCCCGGAAGTGGTTGAAGACCGCGACACGCTGCAAGACAACGCCGTCAAGAAAGCGGTCGAGTTGTCGCAGTATTTCAACATGCCGGCCCTGGCCGACGACACCGGCCTGGAAGTGGACGCCCTCAACGGCGCGCCCGGCGTTCTTTCCGCGCGCTATGCCGGCAAAAACGCCACATACTCGCAGAATGTCGACAAACTGCTCGCCGATCTTTTGGACGTCCCGGATGAAAAACGTACGGCGCAGTTCCGCACCGTCGCCGCATTCGCCGCCGACGGCGACGTCGTCTCCGTCGAGGGCGTGTGCAAAGGCGTCATCCTGCACGCAAGACGCGGCCACGGCGGATTCGGCTACGACCCGGTTTTTTACGTGCCGGATGTGGGCAAGACTTTCGCCGAAATGACCCTGGAAGAAAAAAACAAAATCAGCCACCGCGGTTTGGCGTTGCAAAAGATCAAGCAGTTGTTAAAATCAAAATTCGGGGCGTAGCGCAGCCCGGTTAGCGCGCCTGCTTTGGGAGCAGGAAGTCGGGAGTTCGAATCTCCCCGCCCCGACGGGAAAAAAGCC
>JAJRST010000129.1 GCA_024278645.1 bacterium
GAAAGCGGCGTAAATGGCAGCCATTTCGGCCATCAGAACGCGCGAGGACCAGTCGTCCGAAATAATGTGGTGCATGATCAGAATAATCGCATGGTCGTCCCCGGCGATGCGAATGATTTCCAGGTGAAACAGCGGCAGCTTGTCGAGAGGTATCGGCTGGAATGTTCGCTCGCGGGCAATACGGACGATCTCCTGCTCGCGCTCCTCTTCGGGCAGATCGCTGATGTCCACGACCGGCAGTTTATAGCGATACTCCCCGGCAATATTCAGGACCGGGTTGCCGTCCTTTTTGCCAAAGGTGGTGCGTAAAATCTCATGGCGCCGGATGATCTCGTTGATGCTTTTTTCCAGCACCGGAATATCCAGGTTTCCTTTAATGCGATAGGTTTCCGGTATATTGTGAAACGGGCTGTTGGGCTCCAGTTGATCCAGGAACCAGAGACGATGCTGCGCAAAAGAGAGCGGCAGTTGTTGATCCCGGCTCACCCATTCGATGGGCGGCGCCGCAATGCCGGCCTGCTGCATTTTGGCCTCATCCACGGTGCGGGCCAAACCGGCCGCCGTAGGCGTTTCGAATATTCTGCGCAACGGCGTCGCGACCTGGAACGCCTTGTTCACGCGTGAAATCAATTGCGTCGCCAGCAGGGAATGTCCGCCCAGTTCAAAGAAATTGTGCAGCACGCCCACCTTATCCAATCCGAGGACCTCGGCGAATATTTCGGCGACGACCTCTTCGCTGGGCGTGCGCGGGGCGACGAATTCGGTTTCGCTGCTCTCCAGCATCAGTTCCTGATCGGGATCGGGAAGCGCCTTGCGATCGACCTTGCCGTTGGCGGTCAGCGGCATCTTTTCCAAAAAGACAAAGGCGGAAGGCGCCATGTATTCCGGCAACGTCTGCAAAAGGAAACGGCGCAGGTCGGCGGGCGACGGCTCTCTCCCGTCCGCGGCCACCAGGTAAGCGACGAGTTGCTTTTCCCCGCCCTTTTCCTCACGGGCGATAACCGCGACGTCGCGTATGTCGTCATGTTCGAGTATGGCGTTTTCAATCTCGCCGGGTTCCACGCGAAAGCCGCGAACCTTGAGCTGATAGTCGACGCGTCCGACAAACTCGATGTTGCCGTCGGCCCGGTATTTCACCAGATCGCCTGTTTTATACAAACGGGCGCCCGGTTCGCCGCTATAAGGGTCGGGGATGAATTTATCCGCGGTCAAGTCGGGCCGATTCAAGTAGCCGCGCGCCAGGCAGATGCCGCCAATGTGCAGCTCTCCGGGCACGCCGACCGGGCAGAGTTGCATGTTTTTATCCACAATATAGGTTTTTGCATTGGCGATGGGAACGCCGATGGGCAATTCCAGCGGATTTTCCGTGCCGCGGTCGGCTTGCGTCGCCTCGTAAGAGGTGCAGATAATCGTCGTTTCCGTGGGGCCGTAGGTGTTGAGCAGCCGCACCTTTTGGCCGCCCAGTTTGTTCCAGCGGGCCACGTGTTCCGGCGAGGCTTTGTCGCCGCCGAGAATGACCAGCTTCAGGTTCGACGGAACCGTCAGCTCCTGCTCGGCCAGTTCATTCACCCATTGGTGCCAATAGGCCGTGGGCAGGTCCAGGATGGTCAGCCCTTTGTCCCTGATGAGCGCCAAAAGCTCGCCGCCGGAAATGAGAATTTGCTTATCGCGCAAAACGACGGCGGCGCCTTGCTGCAGGGTGGGGAAAATTTCTTCCACGGCGGCGTCAAAATTGATGGTGGCGAACTGCAACATGCGGTCGTCCGGCTGCAAGTCAAAGCGGCGGATGACAAAACGATTATGGTTGACCACGGAACGGTGGCTGATCATCACCCCCTTTGGCCTGCCGGTGGAGCCGGAGGTGTAAATGATATAGGCGATATTGTCAGGCTGAACAGTCGTCTTTGGATTGCTCTCGTCCGCCCGGGCGATGTGCTCCGCGTCGGCGTCCACGCAGACAACCTGCAAGCCGTCGCGGGCAAAGGTTTCCTTTAGCTTTTCCTGCGTCAGCAGAATCCGGATCCGCGCATCGTCGATCATGTATTGCAGGCGCTCCAGGGGATAGTTGGGATCCAAAGGCACGTATGCGGCGCCGGCTTTCAGGATGGCCAGCAAGGCAATGATCATCTCCGGCGAGCGCTCGATGCCGACGCCGACGCGCGCTTCCGGGCCGACGCCGGCGGCGATGAGCGTGTGCGCCAACCGGTTGGCGCGACGATTCAGTTCCGCATAATCAAGCTGCGTTTCGCCGGCAATGACGGCGACAGCCCGGCCGTTGCGCTCGACTTGTTCTTCGATCAAATGATGAATACAGGCCTCTTGCGGAAAGTCCGCCGCCGTATCGTTCCATTTGCGCAGAATATTTTCATTTTCAGCGGCCGTTAAAAAAGGAATATCGGCCACCGGCGCATCGAAATTTTGACTTATGCGGAGCAGCAGATTTTTATAGTGCTGCAACAAGCGCTCAATGGTGGCGCGATTGAACAGATCGGTATTGTATTCGGCGGAGATGCTCAGCCCGGCCGCACTTTCCGCCACGTTAAAGGTCAAATCAAAAGTGCTGGCCCCCATATCCACATCGATAATTTCCATCTGCAGATCGGAGACGCGGCCCATGTTTATCGGCGCATTCTGCAAAATGAACATGACCTGAAACAACGGCGACGTGCGGATATCGCGTTCGGTTTGCAGGGCGTCGACGAGATACTCTAAAGGCAGGTCCTGATTTTCGTAGGCGCCCAGGGTCGTCGAGCGCACTTTACGAAGCAGCTCCCGGAACGACTGCCGGGGATCAATATCCGTTTTTAACACCAACGTATTGATGAACAAACCGATGAGTCCCTCGGTCTCGCCCTGGGTGCGGTTGGCGATGGGCGTGCCCACGCTGATGCTGTGCTGACCGGAATAACGGTATAAAAGAACTTTAAAGGCGGCGAGCAAGGTCATGAATAGCGTGGCGCCTTCCTTTTGTCCGGCCTTTTTGACGGCCTCGCTCAATGACGGCTCGACGGTAATGGAAACGGTGGCGCCGGCATTGGTTTGCACCGGCGGACGCGGGCGGTCCGTGGGCAGCTCCAGCGCCGGCGGATTGACGCCCAGGTGTTGCTTCCAGTAGTTGAGCTGCTTCTCCAGCACCTCGCCCTGCAAATACTCTTTTTGCCATTCGGCGTAATCGGCATACTGCAAGGGCAATTCGGGCAAGGGCGACGGTTGATTTTGAGAAAAGGCCGCATAGAGGGCGGAGATTTCGCCGATGAGCACGCCCATGGACCAACCGTCGGAAATAATATGGTGCATGGTCAGCAAAACCACGTGATCTTGCGGGCCGGCTTTGAGCACGGTTATGCGGGTGAGCGGCCCCTTTTTCAAATCAAAGGGTTTGCGCGCCTCTTCTACGGCTCTTTTACGAATTTCCTGCTCGCGAGCCTGATCGTCAAGAAGCTGAAACTCTATGAGCGACACATCGATCTTGTATTCGGGATAGATGATCTGAACCGTCTCGCCGTCCACCACGGAAAAAGTCGTCCGCAGCGACTCGTGCCGCGCCACAATTTCATCCACGGCTTTTTGAAAGACATCGAGGCGAAAGGGCCCCCTGAGGCGAAACGCCGCCGGAATGTTGTAATAGGGACTGTTTGGTTCGAACTGGTCCAAAAACCACAGACGTTTCTGTCCGAATGAGGCCGGAAAAACATAAACCTCCTGTTCGATGCTCTCTTTGGTTGCTGTATTTGCAGATTCGCTTCCGGTCAAAACGGCTTCCTTCATCTAGATAAATGTCATTCTTCCAAATCGATGCGTTTCACGGTGCGCGCGCTGCGAGCGACGCGCTTTATTTTGGGCGTCGCCGGCGCCGGGCCTGCCTGTTTGGCTTTATCAACTTCCTCGGCGATGTCGGCGGTCGTCGGCCTTTCGAACAAAATGCGCAACGGCAGCTCCACCTGAAAAACGGTTTTCAGACGGGACAGGAACTGCGTCGCCAGCAGGGAATGGCCGCCCAATTCAAAGAAATTGTCGTTCACGCCCACCTTTTCAACGTTCAACAGCTCGCTGACGATGGCCGCAACTTTTTCCTCGGTCTCGTTGCGCGGCGCGATATACTCGGCGCTCAGGTCGTGGCGGGAAATCTCCGGTTTGGGCAGAGCCTTGCGATCCACCTTGCCGTTGGGGGTGAGCGGCAGCGCTTCCAGCAAGACAAAGGCCGAGGGGATCATATAGTCGGGCAGGCGCTCGCGCATATAGCCGCGCAGCCGGTTGACATCCGGTTCCACGCCATCGGCCGGGACGATGTAGGCCGCCAGGCGTTTGTCGCCCGGCGCGTCCTCACGAACGATGACCGTCAGGTCCTTGACCTGCTCGTGCCGACTGAGCACCGCCTCGATTTCGCCCAATTCGATGCGAAAGCCGCGCACCTTGACCTGGAAATCGATGCGGCCTAAAAACTCGATATTGCCGTCCGGCAGATAGCGAACAAGATCGCCGGTGCGGTACAAGCGCTCGCCGGGTTTGCTGCTGAACGGATTTGGAATAAACTTTTCTGCGGTCAAGTCGGACAAGTTGTGGTAGCCGCGCGCCAGTCCGACGCCGCCGATGCACAACTCGCCCGCGGCGCCCACGGGAACCGGCTGCATGTAGCGATCCACAATGTAAAGTTCAAAGTTGGCGATGGGCTTGCCGATCGGCGGCCCCTGCGGATAAACGCCCCGACACTCGTGCATGGAGGCGCACACGGTGCTTTCCGTGGGGCCATAGGCATTGACAAACTGCCGACCCTCTCCCCACTCGGCTGCCAGCTCCCCGGACACGGCCTCGCCGGCGGTAATGATGGTGCGCAAATCGGGCAGCTCCTTTTTCGGCCATACGGCCAGCACTGACGGCGGCAGGGTGACGGTGGTCACTTTTTGCGCGGCAAGCACCTCGGTGAGCTGCTCGCCCGAGGCAATGGTTTCGGCGCCGGTCAAGACAAGCGCCGCGCCGTTGAGCATGGCCATGACGAATTCCCAGGTCGCCGCATCAAAACTGAGCGAAGCGAATTGCAGGATGCGGCTGCCGGGCTTGATGTCAAAGGCGCTCTTTTGTGCGGCGGCCAGGTTGCAGGCGCCGCGATGGCGCAGCAGCGTGCCCTTGGGCTTGCCCGTGGAACCGGAGGTGTAAATGACATAAGCCAGGTTATCCGGATGCATGGATACGGCCGGATTGTACGCAGGTTGTTTCTCGATTTCGGCCCACCCGGCATCAACGGCCATCAATATGGCCGAATGTTCGGCCAGGCGAGGACGCAGACCCTCCTGCGTCAGCAAAACGGTCAAAGCGGAATCCTCGATCATGTAGCGGATGCGGTCGTCGGGGTAACCCGGATCGATGGGCACGTAAGCGCCGCCGGCCTTGAGAATGGCCAACATGCTTACCGCCATATCCAGCGAACGCTCCATGCAAATGCCGACGATGCTCTCGGGACGAACGCCTTTGTTGATCAGGTAGTGAGCCAGCTTGTTGGCGCGCTCATTCAGCGCGGCGTAACTCAACTCCCGCGCCGACTCGCCGGCCCTTTCCTGGTAAACGAGCGCCGGCGCATCCGGTTGGCTGTTTACAAAGTCCTCGAACCGCTGGTGCACGCACTTGTCGGCGGGGAACGGGTGTTCCGTCCGGTTCCAATCGTAAAGGATTTGTTGCTTTTCCTTTTCCGTCAACAGCGGCAGGGCGCCCACGGATGCTTCCGGATCGCCGGTCATCTGCTGCACGATCAACCGGAGATGATCGAGCATACGCACAATGGTTTCGCGGTCAAACAGGTCGGTATTGTATTCCATGTCGCCGATGAACTCATCCCCGGCCTCGATCATCGTCAAGGTCAAATCAAACTTGGCGGTCGTATCCGGCGATTCCAGGGCCTGCATCTTCAAATCGGGCAAATCGACGATATCCCGCATGGGTGCATTTTGCAGGATAAAGGCGACCTGAAACAGCGGCGAATGACTCATGTCGCGTTCGGGATGCAGCTCCTCGACCAGTTTTTCGAACGGCAAATCCTGATGCGCAAAGGCGCCCAGGGCCGTCTCCCGAACCTGCAAAAGCAAATCCTCGAATGTTGGATTGTCGCTGAAATCCGCCTTGAGCACCAGGGTATTGACGAAAAAACCGATGAGTTTCTCGATTTCGGATTTTGTTCTGTTGGCAATGGGCGAGCCGACGAGAACCTGATCCTGGCCGCTGTAACGGTGCAGCAGCGCCTGAAAAGCGGCCAACAGGGTCATGAAAGGCGTAACGCCCAGCTTGCGGCTCAGCTTGCGAACCGCCGTGGAAAGCTCGGCCGGGAAATGCAGCGGCTCTTTCGCCACGTTAAAGGTTTGCATGGCCGGACGCGGGCGGTCGGTGGGCAGTTCCAAAAGCGGCGGCGCATCGGCCAGTTGTTCTTTCCAGTAATCGATCTGTTGCTGTAAAACCTGGCCGGACAGCCATTTGCGTTGCCAGGCGGCAAAATCGGCATACTGGAGTTCCAGTTCGGGCAGCGGCGACGGTTGATCGTTGCTGAAAGCCAGGTAAAGCTGAATGGTTTCATTAATCAAAACGCCAACGGACCAGCCGTCGGAAATGATATGATGCATACAAAAGATAAAGGCATACTCCTCATCCGCAAGCTTGATCAAATGGGTGCGAAATAACGGCCCCTTTGCAAGATCGAACACGGCCACGGCATCCTCGCGCGCCCGGCGCATAACTTCCTGCTCTCGTTCAGCCTCGGGAAGAGAACTCAGGTCCGTCTGTTTGAGCTGAAAATCGACATCATCCGAAACGATTTGTACAGGCGTTCCTTGTTTGTCGGCAAAAGTCGTTCGCAGGGACTCGTGCCGACGGACGATCTCGCGCAAACTTTTTTCAAAGGCCTCGACATTCAACTTGCCGCTGATTCGCATTGCCGATGGGATGTTATAGGAGGCGCTGCCCGGCGCGAGTTGATCCAGAAACCACAAGCGCTGCTGGGCGAAAGAAAGCGGCAGCTCCTGATCGCGTGGCGCCTTTTCAATAGGCGGCGCCGTTATGCCCGCCTCCTTCTGGCGCAACCGGTCGATGGCCAGGGCCACCTGCTCCACGGTCGGCGTTTCAAAGAGATCGCGCAATTGCAAATCGACCTCAAAGGCATCGCGAAGACGGGAGACGACCTGCGTCGCCAGCAAGGAGTGGCCGCCCAGGTCGAAGAAATTGCTGTGACGCCCGACCTTTTCCGCATTGAGGACGTCGGCCCAAATACCGGCAATGAGTTCTTCCTCGGGGGTCTTGGGCGCAACATACGCCTGGCTGTCGCCAAAGCTGGAAATATCCGGCGGAGGAAAGGCTTTGCGGTTCACCTTTCCGTTTGCAGACAATGGAAAGCTGTCCATGACCACAATCGCGGCGGGAATCATGTATTCCGGCAGCTCTGTTTTGAGCACGTCGCGAACGGCCTGCACGTCGACCGACCTGCCGTCGGCGGCTACAATATAGCCCACCAAACGCTTGTCGCCCGGCGTATCCTCGCGCGCCAGGACAATCGCTTCCTCGACATCTTTCTGTTCCATCAAGCGTGCTTCGATTTCACCCAGTTCGATGCGAAAGCCGCGAATCTTGACCTGAAAATCGATGCGGCCCAAAAACTCCAGATTGCCGTCGGGCAGATAACGGACTTTATCGCCGGTTTTGTACATGCGGGCGCCCCGGCGTTTGCTAAAAGGATCGGGCAGGAAGCGTTCGGCGGTGAGCTCGGGACGGTTGTGGTAGCCGCGCGCCACGCCCTCGCCGCTGATGTACAATTCGCCGGGCACGCCAACGGGAACCGGCTCCAGGGATTCGTCAAGCACATAAACCGCTGTGTTGCAAATGGGAACGCCGATGGGGACCGATCCGCCGCCATGCCAGCCGGAGGCCTCGTACACCACGCAGCCGACGACCGTTTCGGTGGGGCCGTATTCGTTGAACAATAGCGTCCCCGGCGCGTTCTCCCGCCAGAAGCGAATTTGTTTGGCGGTCAGGTTCTCGCCGCCGATGACAAAGGCGTGGGCCAGGCCGCTCGCTTTGTGCGGCGGAATCTGATGCGTCAGCATTTCAAGGTGCGCCGGCGTTATCTTGACGACGCTGAAATCGCCGTATTCCTGCAAGGCTGCGGCCAGTTCTTCCACATCGGCGTTATCCGGGATCAGGGCGATCGTTTTGCCTCTTAAAATGGGCGTAAAAACGGCGGTCACCGTGGCGTCAAAGGCGATTGTGGAATGCACAATCGAACCGCGTCCCTTTTGCAGCGGGTAGGCCTTTCGGGTCCAGTGCAAATAGTTGTTCAAACCGCGGTGCGTGATCAGCGTCCCCTTTGGCTTGCCCGTTGAACCGGAGGTGTAAATCATGTAGGCAAGATTCTCCGGCAGGATCGGCACATCGGGTTTCGTCGCCGGCATATTCTCGTACAAAGCACGGTCTCGGTCCAGGCACAGCGCGCGGCCTTGCGCGCCGAAACGTTGCAGCAGGTTCTCCGTGGTCAGCAGCAGCGCCACCCCGGAATCATCCAGGATATAACGAATCCGCTCGACCGGGTAAGTCGAGTCGATGGGGAGGTAAGCGCCGCCGGCCTTGAGTATGGCAAAAATGGCGACAATCATTTCCACGGAACGTTCGACCGAAAGGCCGACAATGACATCCGGCCCCACGCCTTGCCGGCGCAGGTAATGAGCCAGACGATTGGCCTGCTCGTCAAGCTCCTTATAGGTGACGGTTCTCTCCCCGAGCTCCACGGCAACGGCCTCCGGTTGCCCGGCAGCCGCCTCTTCAAATTGCGCCTGCACGGTTTTATCCGCCTCATAAGGCGTATCGGTCTTGTTCCAGTCCACGACAATCTGCCGCCATTCATCTTCGGACAACAGTGAAACCCGGGCCAGAACGTCGTCCACATTTTCGGCGATGCTGACCAGAATATTGCGCAAATGCCGGAGCATGCGCTGAATAGTGCGGGGGTCGAATTTATCAGTTTCATAGGCGATATCCAGGGCCAGTTGCCTGCCCGGTTCGCCCACAAGCGTGATGGGGAAATTGGTGCGTTCGAATGAACGGACGTCGGTCAGCTCCAGACCGGCTTCGCGTTGCTCCAGTTGTTCGCCCACCGGGTAATTTTCGAACACAAGGATGCTGTCGAACAACGGCTGGGAGTTGGGCACATCGCTCCAGCTATGAATGTCCACCAGCGGTGTGTATTCGTACTGCCGGGTTTCGGCCTGCCTGACCTGAATTTCTTTCAACCAGGCCAGCACGTTCTTCCGCGGATCGATTTGCACCCGCACCGGCAGGGTATTGATGAACAACCCCAGCATGGTCTCCACGCCGGGCAGTTCGGGCGGGCGGCCGGAGACCGTTCCGCCGAACACGATATCATCCTCGCCGCTGTAACGGCTGAGCAAGAAAGCCCAGGCGCCCTGTATCAGCGTATTCAGTGTAACCTGTGTATCCTTGGCCAGTTTATAAAGTTGATCGGTATCCTGTTGGTTGAATTCAATGCGTTCTCTCGCATAACCGGCGGTTTTCCCGTCGTCGAAATGATCAACCGGCAACGGCGTCGGCGCGATAAAGCCCTTGAGCCATTCGCTCCAAAAAGCCCTGGCTTTATCCATATCCTGCTGTTGCAGCCAGGCGATATAATCCCGGTACGGGCGAGGGGTGGGTACATGCAATTCCCGACCCTGTTGGAAGGCCTTGTAAAAACTTATGACTTCATTTAAAACGATCGGCAAGCCCCAGCCGTCAATGAGCACATGGTGGTGATTCCATACAAGTCGATAGGCGTCCGAGCTCAGGCGGATGAGCAAAATGCGCATCACCGGCGCTTCGGTGAGGTCCAGTCCGCGGCGACGTTCCGCCTTTAACAATTCCTGAAAATCGGCGTCTTGTTGCTCCTCCCCCTTGTCCGCCCAATCGAGTATTTCAAAAGGAAGCTCCGCCTCATGCTGTACGACCTGCAAAGGCTCATCGAGATCCTCCCACACAAAAGCGGTGCGTAATATGTCATAGCGGTTCACCACAGCCTGCCAGGCCTTTTTAAAAGCCGTTATGTCGAGTTCGCCCGTCAACTTGCAACAAAATTGTTCGGTATAGACTTCGCTCTCCGGGGAATAAATGCTGTGAAACAACATCCCCTGCTGCATTGGCGAGAGAGGATAAATATCTTTAATATTTTCGCTCATCTGTTTAAAAACGTCCTTGTTAAAGTTAAAAAAAGCAGCAATGGATCAATCCTTACCGGGTCATTTTTTCTTCTTTTTCCCCAATTGGGCCATCACTTTATCCAGCTTTTTATTATCCAGTTTGGCCAGATCAAAATCCGAGGCGGTGTGGCCGCCGGCCTCCGGATGCCGGCAGTGTTCGATCAAAGCGCGCAATTCATCCCGGTAAAAGCCCGCCAGTTCGCGGATGGTTTCTTCCTGGTAAAGATTCCGGCTGAATGAAAATCGAATGTGCAGGCGGTTGCCGGCAATGCCGCCGCTGACGTCGATCAGGCTGTCGCGCATGCAGGCCGGGTCGCGATCCGGGCCCTTGTCGTCGGCCGCCGGCACAAAGGGCGAATCCTCGGGCAGGGCCTGGTCGAACTGCCCCAGGTAGTTAAAGGTAACCGGGGCGGTTTCCAGTTTTTGCAGCGCCTCTCGCGTTTGCTCGTCCTCGCTAAAATAGCGCAACAGATCAAAGCCGATTCCCTTGTTGGGAATGCGCCGCAACTGTTCCTTGACGGATTTTATAGTCTCGCCCGGTTCGACGACGCCGCGCAAATCCAAGAGCACCGGGTAAATAACCGTGAACCAGCCGATGGTGCGCGAAATATCCACATCATCAAACAAGTCTTCGCGACCGTGTCCCTCCAGGTTGATCAACAGCGAGCGCTTGCCGCTCCATCGCGAAAAACTGCGCACCAGCGCCGTCAACAAAATATCATTGATCTGCGTATTGTAAACCGGCGGCACATCCTGCAACAGCGCTTTGGTTTCTTCTTCACCCAGGGATTGCGTGACGTCGCAGATCGCCTGCTCGTCATTTGTGCCGTCCGGCATATCCACGGGCAAGGCGGGGAACTCTTTGGCGGCTAACCGCGGCCAGTATTCTTTTTCGCTGTTCAAGGCGGCGCTGCCGGCATAGTCGGCAAGCTTTTCCGCCCATCGCTTGAAAGAGGTAGTTTTGGGCGGCAACTGCGCTTCGTTGCTCGCAGCCAACTGCCGGTAAGCGGCCAGGAAATCTTCTATAAAGATGCGCCATGAGATGCCGTCCATAGCCAGGTGGTGTATAATCATCAACAGACGATCGTTGGCGTCGTCGCCCATCATAAAATAGACAATGCGCGCAACCGGTCCGTCGCCCAGGTTCAACGAACGTTGAAACTCGGCGGCTTTATGACCGAGCGCCGCATTTTGCTCATCCGCGGGCAAGGCGGACAGGTCCACGACCGCAAAAGGTATCTCTTCCTCCATGCCGGCGTTGTGCTGCCGCCACTCGCCGTTTTCCCGCTTAAAGCGCAGGCGCAGGGCGTCGTGATGTTGCATCAACAGGCCGACGACCCGGCGCAAAATATCGCTGTCCAGTTTTTGCTTCACTTCCAGCATCAGCGACTGATTCCAGTGATGCGCATTGGGATATTGTTTTTCAAAAAAGCGTCTCTGAATCGGCGTTAAAGGCACGGGGCCGGTCACCATGCCCTGCTCGGCTTTGATTACCGGCGCCGAGGCCGCCACCGCGGCCAGTTCGGCTATGGTTTGATGTTTAAAAATCTGCAACGGCGTGATCTGCAAACCCTGCTGGCGGGCGCGGGCGATGACCTGAATGCTCAGAATCGAATCGCCGCCGAGCTCGAAAAAGTTGTCGTTCACGCCAATCGTGTCGACTCGCAGCAACTCTTTCCAAATGGAAGCCAGGACCTTTTCCGCCTCTGTCTCGGGCGCCTGGTAAACCGTGGCCAGTTGATCGCGATCCAC
Source organism: bacterium (assembly GCA_024278645.1). Taxonomy (GTDB): domain Bacteria; phylum Zhuqueibacterota; class Zhuqueibacteria; order Residuimicrobiales; family Krinioviventaceae; genus JAJRST01. The sequence goes on from JAJRST010000129.1 coordinate 11,970, forward strand.
GGTGGGCTTTGGCAAGGCCTTGCGATCAATCTTTCCGTTGATCGTCAGCGGCAATTCTTCCATGCGCACCAGGTGAGAGGGGATCAGATATTCCGGCGCTTTTGTTTTCATAAACGCACGAATATCGGAGATGGAAATTGTCTGCCCCGGCTCGACGACATAATAAGCGACCAATCGTTTCTCCCCGGGATTGTCCTCTCGCGCCACGGCGACCACCGACTTTATCCCCTCGCATTGTTTCAGAACGCTCTCCACCTCGCCCAATTCGATTCGATAGCCGCGAATTTTCACCTGCTCATCGACGCGATCGAGGAAAACCAGGTTTCCATCCGGGAGATAGCGCACCAGGTCGCCGGTTTTGTACATGCGGGCGCCGGAGGTTTCCGAAAACGGATCCGGCAAAAAGCGCTCCGCGGTCAAATCCGGTCGATGGTAGTACCCTCGCGCCACGCCAGCGCCGGCGATGTACAGCTCCCCGGGAACTCCGACCGGAGCGAGCTCCAGATTTTCATCGAGGACATAAACTCGCGTATTTGGAATGGCCCGACCAATCGGCACGGAGCCTTGACCGCGCCAGCTTCTCGCATCGTAAACGACGCAGCCGACCACGGTTTCCGTCGGCCCGTATTCATTGAACAGTTGTACATCCGGGGCGTATTTTTGCCAAAATTCGATCTGCCCGGCAGTGAGGTTTTCGCCGCCGATGACAAAGGATCGGGTCAGGGCATTCGCCGTTTCCGGCGACGCCTGCAGCGACAGCATTTTGAGGTGCGCGGGGGTAATCTTTACAATACTAAAGTCCCTGTATTTTTCAAGCGTCCGCGCCAGGGCCTCCATATCGGCTTCCTGGGGTATCAAAGTTATTGTTTTCCCGGTCAAAAAGGGCGAGAAAACGGCGGTGAGCGTGGCGTCAAAGGCAATTGTAGAGTGCACAATGGAGCCCCGGCCTTGCCCGACCGGGTAGGCGCGATTCACCCAGTCCAGGTAATTGATCAATCCCCGGTGCGTTATCAGCGTCCCTTTTGGTTGGCCGGTGGAGCCGGAGGTATAAATCATATAAACCAGATTCTCTTGCGACATGTCTATTTCAGGATTTGTCGCCGGGAAGCGGCTGAAATCATTCTCGTTATCGATCGGCAAAACCTCGGCCGAATGGGACGGCAGTCGTTCCAAAAGCTTGCCGGTGGAAAGAATAACCGGCGTCCTTGAATCGTCAACCAAATAAGCGATGCGCTCATCGGGATAGGAGGGCTCGAACGGTACAAACGCACCCCCGGCTTTCAAAACCGCCAATATGCCGACCACCATGTCCACAGATCGCTCAAGATACAAGCCCACGAGGACATCCGGCTTGACGCCTTTATTAACAAGGGCGTGGGCGAGCCTGTTGGCCCTTGCGTTAATGTCGCCGTAGGTTACTTTTTCATCCTTGAAAACAACGGCGACGTCATCCGGCCTGCTTTCGGCATGACGCTCGAA
>JAJRST010000130.1 GCA_024278645.1 bacterium
ACATTTTTGACGACGCCTTTTTTATCCGGCAGGTTGACCGCCGTAATAATGCCGCCATAGTTGATGATTTCAACGCTCAAACCGTTGGAGTTGGCGAGGACATATTTCATAACGTTGTCGCCGTCGGGCATGCGGCCAAAGGGTTGTTGCTTCAATGGCATTTTCAACTCCTTTAAAGTTACGTGGCAGTGGATTCTATAAAAAATGCAAAATATTTTTTTTAAAATCTATTAATTTTTCTCAGGCCCGCTTTTTTATCGCGTCGCGAAAGACAATAACGGCGAGGGCCAGCCACAGAAAGTCCTGAATCAGGCGCACCATGCCAACCCGCGAGGCGCTTGACCCCACGGAAAAGCAACCGCAGTCGATGTCCAGGCCGCGAGCCATGGCGGAAGCGATGGCGACGATAAACATAATGTTCATGATGATGACGATAAAGCTCGATCCCTTGAGCCATTTTCCGCTGATAAGAAGAACGCCGCAAATCAGCTCGATCCAGGGCAAAACGACGGCCATAAGAGTCACGAGAATATAGGGCAGCATTCGATAGTTGTCAATATCCCCCGCGAAAGCAGCGGGGTTGTAGATCTTGCCGACCGCGGCAAAGATAAAAACGGCGCCCAAAATAAATCTCGACATCAAAAGCAGCATCTTTTTGAATTTCATCGCTGGACCTCCTCGCTGCTTTTCCAGTCGTCCATGCCGGCGTCATAATAAGCGACGCGCATAAAACCCATATAAAACAGCTCCTCGGCCATGTTCTTGCCCTTGTCGCATGGCGGGCCGTCGCAATAGCCTATCAGCCAGGCGTCCCTTGGCAAGGCCTCGATTGTATCGATAAATTCTCCGAAAAGCTCGATGGGGATATTTATCGCGCCGGGAATGTGACCGGCGTCATACTCTTCCGGCAGGCGGGCGTCGATGAGGATCGCGCCCTGTTCGGAGACGAGCTTCTTTAGCTGCTCCCGATCGACGACAACCGGACCCTGCAACGAATCCGCTTCCAGCTCGGCGTCGCTTGCGGACGGCGCAACCGGCCGCATCGCAGTTATGGCCACTCGGTTCGGATTGATAAAATTATTGGCAAAGCCCAAAAGGGTTGCCACAACGGTGATGACCACGGTTTCAATCAATATCTTTTTTATCGGCATATATTATCCCCTCATTTCGCTGATCTTTACGACCAACTGGTGGTATTTGAAATAAACCATCAACAAAATAAGCACCATGCCAAAAACGGCGACGATATTTTGCTTCCATGAATTTACATACTTGCCCATTACCTTTTTGTTATTGGACACCAAAAACAGGCCGATGGCCACGGCGGGCACGGCGAACAGCGTCGACGCCTGGGCCACAACCAGGGCCTGCACAATATTGCCCTTGAAAAAGACGGCGACGGACATGCCGATGAGCATGGCCAGAATGGTAAAGTAACGCGGCGCCTTTTCTTCCATGGAACGACCGAGGCCGAGACCGTCGGCGAGCAGACCGCCGCCCATGACGGCGTTGACGGTGAGCGAGGAAAACGCCGCCGCCCACAAGCCGATGCTGAAAATGATCTTGGCAAATCTGCCAAAAAGCGCCTCGAGCTGAATCGCCATGTCCGCCGCGGTGGCAATCATAATGCCGTGCGGCTTCAAGGCCGCGGCCGAGGTCATAATAATCATCATGGTGATGCCGCCGAGCATGACAATGGCGGCCACCGTGTCGCGAAAACCCCGTTGCAAATCATTGACCTTACATCCCTTGTCCTGCGCAAGATAGGCCTGGTAAATAGCCGCATGAAGGACAAAGGTCGTCGCCACCAACGCGGCGAGTTCATTCATGCTTCCCCGGGGGATGGAGGGAACAAAGCCTTTTGCCGTTGCCACGAGGTCGGGCTTTGTAAAAAGCAGATTCAGAAAAAAGGCGGTGATCATGGTCATCACCATAACCATCATCAGCTTTTCCAGGATTTTATACAAACCCCTGGCAAAAAAGACCAGAACGACGGCAAGGCCGGTGAACAAAAACGGCCAAAAGTTTTCACTAATGCCGGTCAGGGTATGCAAGGCGGTGGCGACGCCGAGGTTGTTGCCAAACTGAAAGCTAGAAGCCATGACAAAACTGGAGATGCCGATGAGCGCTGCAAACCAGCGGCCGTATTGCTCGGCGATCGTTTGCAGGATTGATTTTTGCTGCGTTGCGCCAAAGCGGCTGGCCATAAAAACGTACATCCCCATGGCCAGGCCGGAAAAAATAATGACCCACAAGAGCGAGTAGCCAAAAGTGGCGCCGATTTTGGATGAAACAGTGATGCTGCCGGGTCCCAGTACAACAGAGGCGATTATAAAGCCGGGGCCTATAGCGATCAACAAGTTCTTAATTTTTCCCATAGTTTCGCCTTTCATTACTATATTGAATATTATTGGAGAGGAATCTTTGGAGTTGCCTGGTGGAGACTTGGCTTTTAAAAGATAGTAATTTTTTGCAAAACCTCAACCACTAATTGACGCATTCACAGCAAATCCTGGGGTCTGAAATATAATAGTGCGCAAAACATTTCATTTTTTATATTGCTGTTTGTATATTGAAAAACATAAACATGGAGGCCATTATGGCGACAAGCAACTTTGAAAAGAGCATTCTGTGCATCGGCGCCGGCTATGTCGGCGGGCCGACAATGGCGGTCATCGCCGCCAAATGCCCGCAGTACAAAGTAACGGTTGTGGATATCAACGAAAAGCGGATCGACGCCTGGAAGTCCGATGAATTGCCGATTTACGAACCCGGGCTGCTGGACATCGTCAAACAGGCGCGCGGCAGGAACTTGTTCTTTTCAACAGAGATCGCGGAAAATATCAAACAAGCCGACATCATCTTTGTATCGGTGAACACGCCGACCAAGACCTTTGGCGAGGGCGCCGGCAAGAGCGCGGACCTGCAATACTGGGAAAAAACGGCGCGCGAAATCCTGAGGGTTTCCGATTCGGATAAAATCATCGTCGAGAAAAGCACGCTGCCGGTGCGCACCGCCGCCGCGCTCGAGCGCATTCTGCACAGCAACGACAAAGGCATCCACTTTGACATTATCTCCAACCCGGAATTCCTGGCCGAGGGCACGGCCATCAAGGACTTGCTGGACCCGGATCGCGTGCTCATCGGTTCGCGCGAAACCGAAAGCGGCCGCCGGGCGCGCCAGGAGATCGTCGACATTTACGCCAACTGGGTGCCGCGCGACAGAATTCTTACCAGCAACATCTGGAGTTCGGAACTGTCCAAACTGGTGGCCAACGCCTTTCTGGCGCAGCGCATTTCGTCCATAAACAGCATTTCCGCATTGTGCGAAAAAACGGAAGCGAACATATCGGAAGTGGCTTATGCCATTGGCCGCGACAGTCGCATCGGGCCGAAATTTCTCAACGCCAGCGTCGGCTTTGGCGGCAGTTGCTTTAAAAAAGACATCCTCAACCTGGTCTACATTGCCGAATCGTACGGCCTGTCCGAGGTGGCCGAGTACTGGGAGCAGGTCGTCAAGATGAACGACTACCAGGAGAACCGCTTTGTGCGCACCATGATCCGCGCACTGTTCAACACGGTGGCGGGCAAGCGAATCGCCCTGTTCGGATTCGCCTTTAAAGCGGACACCGGCGATACGCGCGAATCTCCGGCCATTTACGTGACTCGCAACCTGGTCGGAGAACATGCCGACGTGGTTATCAGCGATCCCAAGGCGCTGGACAATGCGCGCATCGATTTGCAGGATATTCCGGACAAGGTGAAATTCGAGGAGGATCCGTATAAAGCCGCCAGCGGCGCTCATGCCGTGGCGATATTGACGGAATGGCGCTCTTTCAAGGAACTGGACTATGAAAAGATTTACGCCTCAATGGAAAAACCGGCGTTCATTTTCGATGGCCGCAACAT
>JAJRST010000131.1 GCA_024278645.1 bacterium
ATATCGCGCGTGCCCGTTTACCTGGCGCTGTCCAAGTCAAAAGTTGAACAAGGGCAGAACGACTCTTGTCAGTACTATTTTGAACAGGCTTTGCAATCCATCCAAAACGCCATAGACATCCAGTTAATGTTTGAAAATGTGAAATATATTTTGTCCGACCGGGAATATGAAAAATATATCGAGCTGGAAAATGTGCCGGCCCGGCGCGATTTTCTTCAAAAGATTTGGGTGGAGCGAAATCCCATGCCGGCGGCGGATGTGAACTATCGCCTTGTGGAGCATGTGCGGCGCTTTGCTTATGCCGAGCGCAGTTTTTATTACGATGGCTTTCGTTTGCAATTTAATAATCCCGACAAGTTGAATTTTTTACAGTTCCCGCGGGTTTTCGAACTTAATGATAAATTCAACGACAAGGGTCTGATTTACATCCGACATGGCGAGCCGGATGACCGCGCATTTGCCGTCAATTCGGGGCCGCTCAACGAGTCCTGGCTCTACTATCCGCGTGGCCAGATGAATAAAAAGATGATTTTTCATTTTTGGCAGGGTGAGACGCAGACAGGCAACAACTGGCGCCTTGTGGCCGGCATCCCCCCCTATCTGGCCGAGAGCCGTTCTTCCTTCGATCCCCTCTATTCGCGGATGATGCTCGCCGAACCGCTTGAAGCCATCTCTTTGCAGCATCAAATTGAATTGCAGGGACAAAAAGACGTCAAGATCGGCATGGATACCGATCAGCATTCATGGACAAAAGAGTTTCGCTCGCTTTTCTTTCCCTTTTATTTGGCGACATTTCGCCAGGGGCCGCATTTGACGCGCTGCGAGCTATATATCTCTTTGACCGAAAAGGATGTGATGCCCAAAGGCGTAAAGCATAGCATTGACGACAGCGTGACCATAAACTTTGCCGTTTTTGACGAGAATTACAATAAAGTCGAGGAGCAGTTGCAAAAGCTGCCCATACGGGTTATTGTCGACAGCACGGAGGCGATGGGCTATTGGCCGGGGCAGTTGAACTTTACCGGGGCGCCGGAGCTGCGGCTGTTCGCGATCGATGTACGTACGCCGCACGACGAGGCGATCGGCGGCTACAAGTTCCGCTTTCGCATTTCCAATTACGATGGCGACAATCTTAAAATGAGCGGCATCCAATTGGCGCATTCCATTCAACGGCGGGAAAGCGACGGTATCTTCCATAAACGCGGATTCACGATAATTCCCAACGCAAGGAAATTATTTTCACGGAAAGAAAACGTCAATATTTATTTTGAAGTTTACAACGTGCCGAAAGCGGATGGCCGGTTGACGCCGTTTTTCATCGAATACAGAGTTCGCCTGTTGCGGGAGAAAACCAAAGGGTTGATACAAAAAATCGCACGGCTTTTCGCAAAGGCGCAGCCGGTGACGGCCAATAAAATTGAACGCACAACCGCCGAGGATATTTCACCGGAGTATATTGCTCTGGACCTTAACAAACATGCCCCCGGCGTTTATGAACTTGAAATTGAAGTTCAAACGGCGGACGCGCAGGACAGCGTTTCACGTAAAATAAAATTCGAGTTAAAATGAACGAAAAACAACCCTTTTCCGAATTTGAAGAAATCCGTCTGTTGGAGGACCTTTTTCCCAACATTGTTCCAAAGTACAGAGAAGTCCATGACATTATGACCTCCATGCTCGATTTCGAAAAATCGCAGCAAATCCGCGTCGTCGATCTCGGCTGCGGATTCGGCGACCTGACGCGACGCATCATCGACGCTTTTCCGCTCAGCGTCGTTTTCGGAATCGACAATCAATCGGCCATTTTGGAACGGACGCGCGAAAAGTTTCAGGACTCGCTGGACCAGGTCGTTTTTTACCAACGGGATTTGAACAACAGCGCCTGGATGAACGGCTTGGATTATTTACATGCCGTCGTCTCTTCCTTTGCCCTGGATTACCTGCCCGAGGAGCGACATAAGGCCATTGTTGAGGAGGTGCACGAAAAACTGGAGCCCGGGGGACGCTGGGTGTCGTGCGAGTTTTTTCGTTCCGAGGACAACCGCATCAACCGCATTTTTCATGATCTTGAAATAAGCTTTATTCAAAGAGCGATGAAGGAGGGCCAGGTGAACGGCGAGCAGCTCGAGCAACTGGGAAAGTCGACCATTCTTCGTCAGCAGCATCATATCTGCACCGTCGACGATAAAGTGTCTTGGCTGAAACAGGCCGGCTATATCTACGTCGATGTGCCTTGGCGCTTTTTGAATCTGGCGGTCATCACCGGCGTTCGCAAATAAAAATACTATAGAGCAACAGGGTGACGACAATCTCTTTGTTAGACGCAAAGGCATTCCTTTGCGAGGATGTCCTCGACGATCTGTCCAATGTTGACATTCGTGGTTTGGTTTATTAAATTGCAGTTCTGTTTTTATGGGAAAAAAGGGTATGGGACGGTCTGGTATAAAAAAAGGAAGCCGGAAGCGAATCATCGCCGCCTGTCGCGTGGCGGCGACAATAATCGTCTTGCTTAACATTCAAAAGTTGGAGTCCATGGAAAAGAATGTTCTTGTCTCTGCCAAGGCGCGCGATCTGCAGACAATCGAAGTCAAGCTGAATAGGCATATAGAATCACTGCATCCTGACCAGGTCCGGATTTCGCCGGACCTGGAAATAATTTCGACGTCGCTAAACGATCACACGCTGCTGTTGACGACGCAGAAAATTGACTTGTCAAAAGCCTATACAATTATTTACAAGCAAGAGTCGGCGCCTCTCGTTATCGATCCTGTGCTCGACGAACTGTTTTCATCAAAAACGCTCGGCTGTTTTTGGGACGATCAGCAGACCACCTTTCGCCTCTTTGCACCGCGAGCAAAAACCGTAAAGTTGTTTCTGTTCACATCCGTCGACGAGCCGCCCGGCGTCTCTTACGATATGACGCGCGATGCGGACGGCGTCTGGGAGCTGACGCTCGACGGCCATTATTTCGGAAAATATTACGCCTACAGCGTAGACGGCCCCACGGGGCCGGGCGAAATGTTCGACCCCGGCAAGCTTGTGGCCGATCCTTATTCCAGGGCCGTGGCCACGACGAACGATTATTTGCACAAGGGGAAAACGCTCATTCTTGATACGTCGCGGTACGACTGGGAAGGAGACCGTTCGCCCGGCTTGCGGACTGAAGATTTAATCATTTACGAATGCCATATTCGCGACCTGACGGCGCATCCCACGTCGGGCGCCGACAAGGAGCTGGCCGGCAGCTACAAAGCATTTTTGCAACCGGGCATCCGCGGCGGCATCGAACACATCAAGTCCCTGGGCGTCAACGCCGTCGAGTTCCTGCCCATTCATGACTTTGGCAATATCGAAATTCCTTTTGGCGTGCCTGTGGGCGATGTGGTCAATACATGGAATCCCTATGCACGCAACCATTGGGGCTACATGACCTCCTACTTTTTCGCCCCGGAATCCTATTATGCCAGCGGGCAGTCGCTTGAGCAGGGAAAGTACGCCGGCGTCGACGGTCGGCAGGTGGATGAATTCAAGGATGTCGTCAAGGCGCTGCATCGCGAGGGCGTCGCCGTTATTTTGGATGTGGTTTACAACCATGTGGCGCAGTACGATCAAAACTGTTTCAAATACATTGACAAGAGGTATTACTTTCACCTGAATGAGGACGGCAGCTTTTGCTCGGCGAGCGGCTGCGGCAATGACTTCAAAACCGATCGCCCGATGGCGCGTCGTCTCATTCTCGACAGCATTAAATTCTGGATGCAGGAGTATCACATCGACGGTTTTCGCTTCGACCTGGCGACGATGATCGATTGGCAGACGTGCGACGAAATCATTCGCGAAGCGCGGAAAATCAACCCCAGCGTGATCATTATCGCCGAGCCGTGGGGCGGCGGCGCCTATGCGCCGGCCAAGTTTTCCAGGCACGGCTGGGCGGCCTGGAACGATCGCATCCGCAACGGCGTCAAGGGTCAAAATCCGCACAACAACATGGGCTTCATTTTTGGCCGCTGGTTCGATAAAAATAATATCGAGACCATGCAACGCTACATCCTGGGCACTCTCAAAAGAGACGGCGGTCTGTTCCGGAAACCCTCACATGCAATCAATTATCTGGAATCGCATGACGATCATACGCTGGGCGACTTTATTCGCATCGGCCTCGGCGG
>JAJRST010000132.1 GCA_024278645.1 bacterium
ACCGGTTCGGCATGGTACACAACCTATCCAAAGGAGAATGAAGTGCCGCTGAATGCAAAACGGGTCGGCACGGTTCAGGATTTGTATAGTCGACCCGAATGGCTTATTGCCCCGCGTGAAATTCAACTCGGCGTGGCTATTGGATTTTAATGGCAAATCAGGGAGCTTTGAATGAAAATGATGTGTAAAGTATATATGCTTTCTATGGCAATGGTTTTGACGTATGCCTTTCAGGTGCGCGGCCAGATGAATATTGACGCCCTGCACGGCGACGAGACCTTTTCCGCCAGCGGACTGCATTCCGGGAATCAGATACGAACGACTTTTTGGAATGACGGCCAGGTCGGCACTCGCGTCACCAGCCCGGAGGATATCGGCGGCGAGTGGCCGATCAACTCCGGACGCAATTACCTGGCAAAGATGGCGACGATGTACAGCGCCGAGGTGCGAGACGCCGACGGCATCCTGCGTCACATTCAATCGGAATCAAACGGGACGCGCACCGGCGGTCTGGATGGCTCCGCATCGAACGGCGACTGGGGCCCGGGCGGCGAATGGTGGACTATGGCGCCATTGCCGGGATTTTACAACGAGGCGCCCCCGTAAGAGGACAGTCCCAAACCGCGTGTGGCCATGAGCCACTGGAAATGGTCCTGGCCCTCCTTCTGGCCGGATAAATTCGACGACGCCGTCGACCCCGGCTGGGCCAACGCCTGGAACGGCTACTTTGGCAAAAATGTGCTCAACGCCGACCAGGAAAGCTATTATGTCATCGACGATTATAACAATCGCGAGTTCAACTTTTACCCGGACAGCACCGATTCGTTGCGACGCGGCCTCGGCTTGCGCGTCACCGTGCGCGGCTTTCAATGGTCAAATGTGCTGGTGCAGGATATCCTGTTCCTGCTCTATGATGTGAAAAATATCGGCACTTATGAGCACGACAAGATGGTCTTTGGCATGGTGGCCGGCCCGAATATCGGCGCCAAGGAGGGCGCCGGAAGCGACGGCGACGACGACGGCGGCGCCTTTGATCTGGAGCATAATCTCGGCTACCAGTACGACGCCGACGACATTGGCGCCGGCGGCTGGACGCCGGTCGGCCGCCTCGGCCTCGCCTTTTTTGAAAGTCCGGGCAATCCCTTCGACGGCATCGACAATGACGGCGACGCCATGAACGGCTCCGGCAAGATCATCGACCGTTCAATGTTCGACCCAATTACATATCAAGTGAACGACCCGGTTGTGATCATCGATTACTCCACTTTTGAACGCACTGTTGTACCCATGCCTGAAAATGGCGTGACCATCGTTTACCAGGATATTGCCACCACCTATCTTCCCAATGTACCGCTGGTGGAAATTCCCAATAACCTGATCGACGACAACCTGAACGGCATTATCGACGAGAACAACGGCTCGGTCACCGATCTGGAAGACGGCACGCAAATCCAGACCTACCTGTTCGAAGGTTTGAAATATATAGACTATTTCACCGGCGAGGGCGAGGATAACATCCTCATCGACGAGAGGCGCGACGACTTTATCGACAATGACGGCGATTGGGATGTTTTGACGGACGATGTGGGCATGGACGGCGTGCCGCGCACCGGCGACATTGGCGAAGGCGACGGCCTGCCCACTTCCGGCGCCGGCACCGATCTGCCCGGCGAACCGCATATCGACAAGACCGATATCGACGAATCGGACATGATCGGTTTGACCTGTTTCAACATCCATTCGCCATGGACCATCTATCCCTTGTACGACGATGAGACCTTGTGGGAGGCGATGACCCCGGGCTTTTTGAATGCATACGGCCAGATCGGCAATACAGACGTCATTCTTGCCTCGGGCTATTTTCCATTAAAGCCGCAGCAAATCGAGCGTTTTTCCATCGGCTATATTATGGGCTATGGCGACGAGTTGTTCCGCAATCGCGACTATGGCGAAAAAACCTATCAGGAAAATTACAATTTCGCCAAGGCGCCCAATATCCCCACGGTCACCGCCGTACCCGGCGACAAATCCGTCACCTTATATTGGGATGACTTTGCCGAAAAATCGGTCGACCCCATCACCGGCCACGATTTTCAGGGCTACCGCATCTACCGCTCCACCGATCCCGGCTGGAATGACATGACGCCGGTCACCGACGGCTACGGGGCGCTCGCCTTCCGAAAGCCGATTGCGCAGTTTGATCTGGCCGACGGCATTACCGGATACTCCAACATCGATATCAACGGCGTGCAATTTTACCTGGGAGACGACACCGGCATCGTCCGCACCTGGACGGATACCACGGTTCGCAACGGCCGGCTCTACTATTACGCGGTCACCGCCTACGACCACGGCAGCGACTCGCTGGGCATTGCGCCTTCGGAGACTTCGAAATACATCTCGATCAGCAAGGACGGAACCATTGACAAGGGCAGGAATGTCGTCCTCGCCAGGCCGGAAGCGCCGTCTCTCGGCTTTATCGATGCCAAGCTGGCCAATTTGGCTTTGCAGCAGGGCGGCAGCGCCTCCGGCAAAGTGGGTTATAAAATCATTGACCCGAACTTGATCAGGGATGGGCATATTTATAATATCATATTTCAGGATACGATTGTCACTACCTTTACAAAAATAAAATTGCCGAGAACAAAGAATTTTAGCCTCGTCAATGTTTCAACGGGCGATACGCTTATCAATAAAGGTACGCAGCTCGAACCGGGTTTTGAACAGCCCATGACTGACGGTTTTCGCATTCAACTGTTCAATGCACCGGAGCTGACGGTGAACCCGGACAGCACCTTTTGGAGCAACGACAGCATTTATGCGCCGCTCCTGGCGCCGTTTAAATACAGCAAAACGGCAGGGCAGGGGATGGCGCACGACTATCTCATCGAGATCAGCGAGGTCGGCGTCGACGCCTCGACCGAGTTGTATATTTCAAAAACAAGAAAGCTGCCGGCCATCCCGGTTAACTTTCGGATAAAAAATACGTTGACGGACGAGTACATTCAATTCGGCTTTTGGGAGCGGGATGCTATTTCCGGCGAGGAAGGCAAGTTCACCGCCTTTTCGGCGAAAAAACGCTCGGATCAGATTGTCTTTCTGGAAAAAAACGCCAAGGATTCATTGATCATCACCTGGAGCTTGCAGTTGGACCGGGCGACAAATGATTCTCTGCATCGCAACCCGAGGGCGGGCGAGTTTTTTCAGATCAAAACGATAAAGCCGTTTTTGTCCAACGACGTGTACGAGTTTACGACGAAGGCCCCGCGAATTGACGAAAAAAGTGCGCGCGAACAAATGGACATGATTCGCGTTGTGCCCAATCCTTATGTCGTCGCCAACTCCTTTGAACCGTTGAACCCCTATGTCAACGGCCGTGGTCCGCGTGAATTGCATTTTATTCACTTGCCGGCAAAATGCACCATAAAGATTTTCAACGTTAGAGGACAGCTCGTGCGCGAGCTCGAGCATGATACTCCGGAGATGTCAAACGGTACGGAAATCTGGGACATGCTGTCCAAGGATCAGTTGGAGATATCCTATGGCATTTATATCTATCATGTCGACGCCGGCGATATCGGGCAGAAAACCGGCAAGTTTGCCATCATAAAGTAGCCTTGTTTTGCATGGAATTGAAGGATGTCTTTTTTTATAAAGGAGCTTGGCAATGACGAAAAAAATAAAAATTCTGTTGGCAGCCCTCATCTTGTTGAATCTGTCGCTGACCGCGCAAGAGGTGACCAAGGTGGGGACGACGGCGGCCGGTTTTTTGAACATTGACGTAGGCGCCCGGGCTATAGGCATGGGCGGGGCCTACGTTGCCGTGGCCGAGGATGCGATGTCCATGTACTGGAACGTGGCCGGCATTTCTCGT
>JAJRST010000133.1 GCA_024278645.1 bacterium
ATTGCAAAATTGTCGCGAGAGCAGCCGGCGCTTCTTGCCTATCTCATGGGCGCCAACGACGAGCATTATAATTTCGATGAAAAGCAGTTGTTGCTGTATATCGGCGTCAACGTCTATCAAATGATGAGCCGCGGCGACAAGTCGATTGCAGAAGTGAGCGTGGAGGACATCGAGGCGGCGCAGCAAAAGAATATCGAGATGTTCGAGTACCTGGAAAAAGAGATTCCCGGCGATTTTGAACAGACCACGGCGATGATCTTCAAGGAGTACAACCAGAAAAATATCCTGAGCTATATCATTGAAAATCTTTTCGAGGACGACGATCCGCACATCCGCCCTGATCGCAAGGGGTTGATCTTTTTTGATCTCAAGACCGTGCTCGATTGTCTGGATCAATAGCCCTCTTTGGGCTGTCGTTGCCGCTAATTTTTTCTCGCCTCAAAGGGTATCGGCAGGGGCGAGCGCACATGCACATCCTGCTGCGGATACGGGATATCGATGCCGTACTTGCGAAATTTGTGTACGATGGCGCAATTGATCTCCGACAAGATGCGGTAATAGTCTTTCGGACTGGCAATCCACACGCGCAGCTCCATGTTCCAGTAAGAATCGCCGAATTCCAGCAGCAGAACTTCCGGCGCCGGTCTTTTCAGCACGTTGGCATTTTCATCTGCCGCCTCCTTCAAAGCTGAAAACACCACGTCAACGTCGGAATCGTAGGAAACGCCCACCTTTATATTCATGCGTATTTTCAAATCGCCGTGCGACCAGTTGGTCACCCGGCCCTCTATAAATTCATTGTTCGGCACAATGATGGAAATATTGTCCAGCGAGCGAATGGTGGTCGAGCGAATGTTTATCTCTTCCACATCGCCCTGGGTGTCGCCGACAGTGATGCGGTCGCCCACCTGGATCGGGCGCTCGAACAAGAGGATGATGCCGGAAATGAAATTGGAAGCGATGTTTTGCAGACCAAAGCCGATGCCCACGGACAACAAACCGAAAATAACCGCCAGTCCGCTGAGGTTGATGCCGATGGACTGAAAGGCGATGAGCGCGCCGATGGCGATGAGCGTGTACTCGGTGACGCGCTTGAGCACATATTTTTTTCCCTCCTCCATTTTAACTTTTGACAACCCCTGCGAAACCAGCAGCGAGGAGAGCAGCCTCGAGGCGTAGCTAAAACCGACAATGAGGACAAGGAATAAGACAAGGCTGGCAACGCTGATCCGCGCCTCGCCGATCTTGAACAGCGGAAAATTGATGATGTTGAACAGGACCTTGAAAGCGGAAAGATTGATGCCGAGGATGGCCAGGGTCGTCAAAAAGCCGCCCGAAAGCAAAAGGCCGCGAATAATGCGTTGTAATCTGTTTTTCGCCGCCTCCTCCAGCGGCAGCCTGCTCAACGCGCCGCCCAGCCAGACGTTGGCAATGCGCCTGGCGAGCCACACGGTCGTCGCCAGCAAAATAATGAGCAGCAACAACTTGAACAGGCTGAAATCCAGGGGACCGATGCCGATTTGATAGCCGATCGCTTTTTTGACCACGGCGTAAATGCTTTTCCAGTCCATATTCTATCTCCCTGTTTTAAAAAGTTCTTGCTTTTGCCGGTGAAAAGTGTAAATTTTCGCTTGCGCGGGAGTAATTCAGTGGTAGAATGCAAGCTTCCCAAGCTTGACGTCGCGGGTTCGAGTCCCGTCTCCCGCTCCAGGCAGGTCCCCTGGTTAGGGGCCTGCTTTTTTTATTTTTGTGGCACTGCGAGGAGTGATGCGAAAATGCTGTCTCGAATGTTTTTATAAATCAAGAATCGACAATCGTTAATCCGCAATCCAAAGATAAAACTCTCTGGTCGCATGAGACGCCTTTGCGATGCTTTTTTTACTGTTGGCAACCGGAGCTTCCGCTTTAAAATGCTGGCGGTGATTTGGAAGTTTAAAATGCAAAAGGCGCCGTTCGGCGCCTTTTGCATTACGCCTCCAGAATCATCTGTGTATCGCGGGCAATGGCCAGCTCCTCATTCGTTGGAACGATGAGCGCCTTGATCGGTCCGCGGCTCAGGTGCGTTTCATTTTTCCGGTTCGCCTCGGCGTCAAAGACGATGCCCAGGTCCTGCATGTCTCTTAAAACGCGCTCGCGAACATACCAGGATTTTTCGCCGATGCCGACGGTGAAAACGATGACGTCCAGGCCGCCCATGATAAAGGTGTACGCGCCGATATATTTTTTAATTCGATGGACATAGATGTCGAGCGCAAGGACGTCCTTTTCGCTGCCGTTTTCCGCCCGTTCCTCAATGATGCGCATATCCGTATCGCCGGTCAGCGCCAACATGCCGCTTTTTTTATTCAGGTTTTTGTCAATTTCATCAAGGTTCAGGTTTTCGTGTTTGCCGATGAAAGGAATGATCGCCGGGTCGATGTCGCCGCTGCGCGTGCCCATGACCAGCCCTTCCAGCGGCGTCAGGCCCATGCTCGTCTCCACGCATGCGCCGTTTTTAACGGCCGAGATGCTGGCCCCGTTGCCGAGATGGCAGGTGACGATGCGCAGCTCCTCAAACGGGCGGCCCAGAATTTCCGCCGCCTTTTTGGCGACGTAGGAGTGAGAGGTGCCGTGAAAGCCGTAACGCCGAATTTTGTATTTTTCGCGCCACTCTTGCGGGATGGCGTAGGTGTAGGCCTCCGGCGGCAGCGTGGCGCCATGCGCCGTGTCGAACACCGCCACCTGGGGAATGCCGGAGAGCACCTTGCCCGCCACCTCGATGCCCTTGAGGTTGGCCGGGTTGTGCAGCGGACTGAGGGGGATGCATTCTTTGATGCTTTGCAGCACCTCGTCGGTAATCAACGTCGAAGCGGCAAAGTCGGCGCCGCCGTGCACAACGCGATGGCCGATGCCGGCGATTTCCGACTTGTCGCGAATGACGCCTTTCTCCGGGTGCATCAAAATGTTGATGACTTTGGTCAACGCCGCCTCGTGGTCCGAAATGGGGGCGTCGTCGACAAGGTCTTTCTTGCCCGCCGCCTTGCATTTGAGCCTGGCCTGGGGCTGCCCGATTTCTTCGACAATGCCCTTGGCCAGAACGGCCTCATGATCCATGTTGACAAGCTGAAACTTGACCGAGGAGCTGCCGCAGTTTAAAACGAGAATATTCATCTGAACTCCGTATCGCTTTTTATCATTTTCACAAAAAGTAATGCATTGCCTGCTCGGGAACCGCCTCGAGAATAGTTGCGGACTGAGCAGGCTGATTACACATTCAGGGCAAAGATAACAATATTAATGAGAATATCAACCGCTAAGCTCTCTTCGGATATTGTTTTTGTCGTCCAGAATGAGCACCATGGCGTCAAAGCTCTCGGCCTTTGCCGGTTCGATCTGCGCATAGGAGATGATATGAATTTTATGTCCTTTTTTGCATTTCAGCGCCGCCGGCCCGTTGAGGCCGATGACGCCGCTTCCGCGTTCGCCGACAATGACATAAGTCTCCAGCCGTTCGCCGTTATTCAGGTTGACAATTTGCACGCGCTCGCCCTTGAATAACTGCGCTTTTTCCATCAATTCCGCATCTATGGTGATGCTGCCCTCATAATGAAGATCGGCCTGGGTGACCGTCGCATTGTGCAGCTTGGATTTCATGACTGTAATGAACACTATTGATACTCCTCTTTATGTGATGGGAAATCCCCTGTTTTAATGTCATTGACGTAATGGCCGACGGCGTCGCCGACCAGTTCGGCCATGTTCAAATAGCGCCGCACAAATCGCGGCTTAAAGTCGGTGAACAAGCCGAGCATGTCGTACAACACCAGCACCTGGCCGTCGCAGGCGGCGCCGGAACCGATGCCGATAGTGGGAATGCTCAGCGCCCCGGTGATCTTTTGGGCCAGCGTCGCCGGTATGCATTCCAGAACCAGGCCGAATGCGCCGGCGGCCTGCACCTGCCGCGCCTGTTCGAGCAGCGCCGCCGCCTCTTGTTCATCCCGACCAATGACGCCGAATTGTTCGGCGGTCTGCGGCAGGTAGCCCAAATGCCCCATCACCGCAATCCCGGCGGCGGTCAGCTTTTCGATGATGTCCGGGCGCCCCTCCGGTTTGACGGCGTCGGCGCCGGCGTCGATGATGCGCTTGCCGTTTTCAATGGCGGTCTCGGGCGTGGCGTAGCTGCCGGCGGGAAGGTCGCCGATGATCAAAGTGTTTGGCGCGCCACGCCGCACAGCACCCATGTGCCTGACGATATCTTCCATGGTCACATGCGCCGTGCGATCGTAGCCGAGAACCACATTGCCCAGCGAGTCGCCGACCAAAATCAAATCGACTTTGCCGTCCAGGATGCGGGCAAAGCTGTAATCGTAGCAGGTGATCATGGCGATTTTTTCGACGCCCTTTTTGCCAAGGATGCGTTGCATGCTCGAAGTGGACATAAGTATCCTTTTTTATAACGTAACCGGTTCGCCGAATATGTGGTTGTCGATGAGCCGCGTCTTGCCGATGAACACGGCCAACGCCAGAATATGCCCTTTTTGCACTTGCGCGACGTCCTGCATGTCTTCATCGACGATGCTCACATAGTCGATTCGGGCGGAAGGCGTTTGACGAATGAAATCAACAAGCGCTGAAATGATCTTTTTTGCGTTTGTCTCGCCATTTCCATAAAGCTGCATGCCCCGATCGATAGCGCGGTGCAACACCACGGCGTCGCGGCGTTGCGCCGGAGACAGATATTTGTTGCGCGAACTCATTGCCAGGCCGTCGCTCTCGCGCACAATGGGGCAGAGTAGCATATCGATATCAAAGTTCAGGTCTTGCGCCATTTTTTTCAGGATGATGAACTGCTGCATATCCTTCTGGCCGAAATAGGCGCGGTCGGGCGTGATGATGTTGAAAAGCTTGGCGACGATGGTGCACACGCCGCGAAAATGTCCCGGTCGGCTGCGGCCGCACAGGTTGTCCTGCAATTTCTCAATGTCGACAAACGCGAGCATTTCCTTGCCGAGAATTTCCTCGGCGGAAGGGTGAAAGATGAGGTCGGCGCCCGCACTTTGCGCGGCCTCGATGTCGCTGTCCGGCGTTCGCGGGTAGGCGTCCAGGTCTTCATTCGGGCCGAATTGCAGCGGGTTGACAAAAATGGAGACGACGGTGAAATCGTTTTCCGCCGCCGAACGACGAATGAGCGACAGATGCCCCTGGTGCAAAGCGCCCATTGTCGGCGCCAGGCCTAGCGATCGCCCTTTTTGCTTTTGATTGAGAATGATCTCTCGAGTTTGTGAAATTGTATGTAAGACCTGCATTCTTTTTTCTCCGTACAGGGAAAAATTTTAAAACAAAGTTTACGAAATATAACTACGATTTTCAAGCTTATAATCTTTGCCGTGCGCCTGTTTCTAAAATTGATGCTTGTTCATGTTTATCTAAAAAATAAATGTTGTGTTTTGTTGAGGAAATTATAAATTAGTTCAATGAGTGAATTAAAAGGGAAAATTATTCCCTTGACTAGAAAAGTATTTATTTCTATAATGGCTATGCTTGGTAGATTATAAAACCGGTGTACAACTATCGAAAGGATTGTTATACGGCCAATTGCTACGTCCCCAGTTAAAACATCACATTCTCAATAATCATCAAAATTGTAGTCAAGGATGAAATGCTTTGACGCGCCTACACATTGACAGATTCGTGATCGTTATTTTATACAAAACTTAATTCAACCTTAATCAAAGAAAGGGTGCAGGTATGAGAAGAGTTGCCTTTGGTATTCTGCTTCTGTGCAGTCTGGCCTCTGGTTTGCTGGCGCAAACGACGGGCAAGATTACGGGAACCATTACCGACGCAACGACCGGAGAGCCGCTGATAGGCGTCAACGTTGTCATTGAGGACACCTACCTGGGCGCCGCGTCGGATGTGAACGGCGAGTATTTTATCCTGAATGTGCCGCCCGGCAAGTACACCGTCAAATTCATGCTTATCGGTTACACGACAAAGCTCGTCGAAGGCGTTTCCGTCTCGGTAAACCGAACGACGCCGCTGGACGTGACCTTGGGCATCACGACTCTTGAGTTGGGAGAAGAGGTCGTCGTCACCGCCAGTCGAATTACGGTACGTAAGGACCAGACCAGCTCCATCCGAAACGTCTCCTCCGATCAAATCGATGTTCTTCCCGTGGAGAGCACGGGCAGCATTGTCGCTTTGCAGCCGGGCGTCGTGCAGGGGCACTTTCGCGGCGGACGTTCCAACGAGACGAATGTTCTGATCGACGGCATTTCGGTCAACAATGGATTGAACCGCGGCCAGATGGTCGGCATCGACCCGGATGCCGTGCAAGAGGTTGAAGTGATCACCGGCACCTTCAGCGCCAAATACGGCCAGGCGATGAGCGGCATCGTCAACATGATCACCAAAGAAGGCGGCAATAGCTTTCATGGAAAATTTGAGGGTTACCTGGGCAACTATCTGACGCAGCACAATGATATTTTTATCGGTCTGAAGCCGAGCGAGATGGATAGAAACAGGGATTACAAGGTGATACTCGACGGGCCGATCATCAAAAACAGACTGACCTTTTTTGTCAACGTCCGTATGCAGGACAACAATAATTATCTTAACGGCGTCAGGCGCTTCAACGTCACGGATGAGCCGGATTACGGTCAATTTCAGGACAGCACCAAGTGGGATCCGGAGACCGGCGAATATCTTTTAAACATGCACACCGGCGACAGCTCTTATGTGCCGATGGACTGGAACCAGAGCCTAAATGTTAACGGCAAGCTCACCTTTAAAGCCCAGAATTTAAAAATGTCGTTAATGTATTTATACAACCAGGGCGAACGGCAATGGTACAGCCATACCAACAAGTACAAGCCGGACGGCCGCACCCGCGGGCACAGCAAAAGTCGCATGATCACCTATCAATTCAACCATATTCCAAATCCGCGGTTCTTTTACGAGTTTAAATTGTCCTATTCTCGCAACTATTGGGGCAATTACCTTTATAAAGACCCGCTCGATTCCCGCTATCTTCACGATCGTTATGCCGCCAACCAGTCTTACACGGGATTCGTCACCGGCGGTCAGGACAAGAATCATACGGAAGTTTTTACAGATAAATACCTGGCGCGGCTTGATTTGACCTGGCAACTGAACAACAACCACGATATCTCCGCGGGCTTTGAAGGCGTCAAGTTCAAATATGACAACGCCAACCACCAAATTCTGAATCTTTACCGCAACACGCAGGCTTCCGCTTTCCTGTATGCGCCGCAAATAATGCCGGACTCGTCCGTTTATACGGACGCTTATCAGAGAGAGCCGATTCAATTCGCCGCCTGGTTGTCCGATAAAATGGAATTCGAAGAAATGGTCGTCGATCTTGGCCTGCGCGCCGAATACTTTGATCCGAAAACGGTTTATCCTTCCAACTATCGAAATCCGAACAACTTGCTGCAAAAAGAGGATACGCCCGAGTGGATTTCCACCTATCCCAAGGCGGATGCGCAATTTCATCTGGCGCCGCGGCTGGGCTTTTCTTACCAATTGGGCAAAACGGCTTTGCTGCGCTTCAGCTACGGCCATTTTTTCCAGTATCCGCCGCACAGCACTATGTATCAAAACAACTCTTACGTCATTTCGCCGACAAATTACGCCAGCACCCTGGGCAACCCGCAGGTGGAGCCGGAAATGACGGTCAGTTACGAAATCGGCCTGTGGCAGGTGCTCAACCGTTTTATGGACCTGGAAGTCGCCCTGTGGTACAAGGACATCTACAATCTTTCCACGGTGAACATTCAGACCACCTACAACAACATCCGATACGGTCTGTACGGCAACAAGGACTATGGAAACGCCCGCGGCCTGGAAGTCAAGTATAATGCCCATGTCGGCAGCTTTTTTGCAGAAGTGAATTATACGTTGCAATACACGCGCGGCAATGCGGACAACCCCTTGTTTACATTCAACCGCGCCGGTCGCAGTCAGGATCCTATCCCGACGCTCATCCCCATGAGTTGGGACCAGCGTCATACGTTGAACCTGACCGTTGGCTATAACGTGGATAAATGGGGCGCTACGGTGACCGGATGGCTGGGATCAGGCTCCGCCTATACCTGGACGCCCATCGATCAGAACCCGCTGAACAGGGTTTACCTTTTCCCAAACAACAGCAGCAAGCCGTTTCATAATACATTCGACCTCAGAGCGCATTATGATATTGCAAAGTTTGGCGACGCCACTCTGCGGTTCACGGCGCGAATTTACAACCTGTTTGATCACTTGAATGAAAATAACGTCAATCCGAATACAGGGCGCACCAACCAGGCGATTATACGTCCGCAGGATCGCCTGGGATACTGGAGCGATTTCAGCACTTATGAAGAAAGCATCTACAGCCCGGCAAATTGGTCGGCGCCGCGCCTGGTGAAGCTTGGTCTTGGAATTTTCTTTTAATGTTCATCTGCCGAGAAAGCGGCGAGCATTGAGATGAAATGATAACGGAAAGGATATAAAGTTATGAAAAAAATTCTTTTCATTCTTTTTAGCATCGGGCTGCTGATTGCGCCAAACATGGATCTTTGGGCTCAAGGTCGAGTTTACGAAGGTCCCGAAGACGGCGCCGGCGACCCCTATCTCGAACGCGAAGGGTTTATGATCGGCAATCGCATTCAACTTTTGTTTAAAAATAACACCGAATTGGGCGACTATCCGCGAAAGGACGCCTGTCGTTGGCCTCGCGGCATCGGCGGCAATGTCATGCACGACGGCCTCGGCCTGTTGATCACCGCCCCGGTTTTTATCACCCAGGATTCCATCCCGGTGACCGATACGACGATGATTCGTGCGTTGTCGCTGGAGGGGTTGATCGACACCTTGGACTACTGCCAAACCAACTACCGTGAGGAGATGGATCGCGACCCCACCGGGCAGATCGAGTGGGGCCTGCAGCCGGCGCCCGGTTATATGAACAACCTCAGCGAAACGCCGGCAATGAGCAACGACCCCAATTCCTGGCCCCCGGACGGTTGGCTGTTCACGGGCCGCCAGAAACATTGGCCGGGCGAATGGGACGGCCGTTTCGGCCGCGGTCAGATCCGCGCCGATATCGAAGCCTACATCGTCGCCAATGATGCACAGGATCTGGAATACCTCGGCGATGACGACAAAATCAAATATTATCCGCGCCCCGGGCTGAAAATCGGCGACATCGATCCCAGCGTGACCGTGCAAAAGGGGGAGCCCTGGGGCGGCATGGGCGTGCGCGTCAAGCAACGCCTTTTTCAGTGGAACAACCCCATGGCCCAGGATGCCATCTTTTTCGAATATACAATTGCAAATGTGTCCGATTACGATTGGCCGTACATGGCCTTTGGCGCCTGGCTCGATAACGAC
The DNA here is from genome assembly GCA_024278645.1 of bacterium. GTDB lineage: Bacteria > Zhuqueibacterota > Zhuqueibacteria > Residuimicrobiales > Krinioviventaceae > JAJRST01. The sequence goes on from JAJRST010000133.1 coordinate 9,373, forward strand.
ATCGGCGGCGAAAACAGCGGCGAGGACGGCAGTTTCAATCTGGCGCTTAACATGTCCTACCAGTGGGATACCGACGGCGTCGGCGAAGACGGCTATCCCACCGGCACGGCCGGCTATGCCTACCTGGAAAGCCCGGGCATTTACAACGATTTGAAGGATAATGACCGCGACGGCATTATCGACGAACGACGCGACAATGACGCCGGGCAGTTTGTCGGCCCCTATGACACTATTTCCGATTTAAACAATTTTCTATTGTTTTACGGCCTCAAGGAAGAGGATTTAAAGGATCACTGGTCCGGCGATGAGGACCAGGACTGGGCCGACGGCGAGGACCTTAACGGCGACGGCATCTATCAACCGCACGAATACGCCGGCGACGACATCGGTCTGGACGGCGTGGCCCCGGGCGAGGAAAACTACTTTGGCCCTGATTTGGACGGCACGGAATGCAACCACAAGCCGGATATCCGCGAAGGCTACGCCGAGCCCAATTTCGGTTGGACCGACGTTTCCGAAACCGATATGCTGGGTTTGACCACGTTGCTGTATACCGAAGCCGTACCGCATACCGAACCCTACTATGGCTGGTTCCGCAACGACAAGTCCATGTGGGAACGCATGACGCTGCTTGACTCGTTGGAATCCGGGGCGACGGACATCAACAATCTGTTCGAGCTTTTTTCCACCGCCATCTTTCCGCTTTACAAAGGCAACACCGAGTTCATTTCCATTTCACAACTGCATTCCTACGACGATCTCGCCGGTTTGAACTCCGCTGCGCACTCGGCGCCGGCGCTGTTTACGCTGAAAAAGACGGTTCAGGTTATTTACGAAAAAGACTATCGCTTTGCGCAGCCGCCAAAGATGCCTACATTGCAGGCCATCGCCGGCGACGGTTACGTGCAACTCATGTGGGACAGCCGCGCGGACAGAATCACCCGCGAACCTTTCCTGAACGGCATCAACGATTTTGAAGGATACAAGGTGTTCCGCTCCACGGATCCGGACATGAAAGACCCGCAGGTTATTACCGACGGTTTTGGCACGAAAACCTTTTTCAAACCGATCTTTCAGTGCGACCTCAAGGATGGCCGTACCGGATTCACGGATTATGGTTTGTTGAACGGCATGGGATATTATCTTGGCAACGATACTGGTATTGCTTATTCGTTTAAAGACGAAACCGTTCAAAACGGCCGTACTTATTATTACGCCATCATCGCTTACGACTATGGCATCAGGCCGGGCGACCTCAAGGGCACTTCCGTCATCTCACAGGATGAAGGCTACGGCATCGCTCCCTCGGAAAACAATGTCGTCATCAGGAAGAACGAGTTCGAAGAGATCGAGTTCATCGGGGCCAATGTCGCCATTGTGACGCCGGGAACGCCGGCGGCGGGACAGGTTATGGAATCGGACTTTGACATCGTCGACGCTTCTACGGTCGGCAATGGTCAGATCATACCCACGGTGGTTGATCCCAGCCTGCTGAAGCAAGGGCACACCTATAAAGTGAAATTCGTTGTCAATAAAATCGACTCCGCCTATCGCTTTCATTCGGGCTATGGCTACCTGTTCACCGCAGGCGGCCTTCGCGTCTACGACCAAACGGCCGGCGACAAGCTCGTTTTCGAAGATGTGCTGATGGTCGATGACCTCGATCAATTGACGCCGAAAAATATGAACACCGTGCTTGAATTCTCGGATAACGGGACGTCGGATCCCGATGATGACTTTTATCACATTGCAACGAGCGATTTTAAGCAGACGGAAATCTTTGACGGCATTCAGCTAAGCGTAAAAATGGGCGCCGCGCTTCCCGTGTATGATTATGTCAATTCCGGTTGGATGCCCGGCGATGCGCCTATCAATATTGTTTTTAACGAACGCTATATGAGATTTTACGGTTGGGATTATAATATCGTCTTTACGGATCATCACGTGTATTCGACCTTGATTTCAAGGAACAAGGCCACCATACGCGACGAGAACAACATCAAAGTGCCCAAGGACCAGATGATTTTTGATTATCCGTTTAATTTTTATATCGAGAATATCAATTTCACCGACTCGTTGGGGCAGCATCCGATTCTTGATATGATTGCGCATGATCAAAATGGCGACGGCCAGTTCAGTCTCCTGGATGATCGAGTGCTCGTCGGCGCTTTGAACCAAAGAGGGCGCTGGGACGGCATGATTTTCTCCATCGATTTTAAAAACGCCCGGGACGAAAGCGAGCTGCCCAAAAACAACGATGTTTACGCCATGCGCCACATAAAGCCCTGGTTCACGGATGATTCTCTCACATTTACCATCAGCGCCAAAAATACCATCGATGCACAATTGGTCAAGAACAAGATGCAGGATATTCGAGTCGTTCCCAATCCCTACGTCGCTTCAAACTTGATGGAGCCTTCCGTGGTCAACAAATGGCTGAATCAACGACGTCGCTTGCTGTTCACCAATTTACCGGAACGCTGCACCATCACCATCTTTACGGTGAGCGGCGTGTTGGTCCGCGAACTGAACGCGCCGGATGATGCGGTGACCGGCTATGGCGGCCTTGGAGAAACGAACACCGGACTCTTACATTGGGACATGCTGACAAAGGAAGGTCTTGAAATTGCCGCCGGTATGTATTTTTATCATGTCAAGGATGACGACACCGGCGAGGAAATCAGCGACAAATTTGCCGTGATCAAGTAGCCTTGTGAGAGAATGAACCTAATGAAAGGATAGAAAGATGATAAAGCGAAAACTTTTTATGATATTGGCGTTGCTGGTGCTGGTGAGCGCCGCCGGCTTTAGCAAGGAGCCTTATCGGATGGGAACGACGACGGCGGGATTCCTGGAGATCGGCGTCGGCAGCGCCGGCATCGCCATGGGTGACGCCTATGTCGCCTCGGCAAGCGATATGTCCGCCATTTACTGGAACCCCGCCGGGCTGGCATTGATCAAGAGCAACGAGGCGCTGTTCATGTATCAGCCCTGGCTTGTGGATGTGAGCACCATGTTCGCCGGCTTTGGACTGTCGTTGCCGCGAATCGGCACCATCGCCGTGGGCATCTTTGGCGTGAATTACGGCAACATCGATGTGACGACGCTGGACTACCAGACGGGCACCGGCGAACAATATACGGCGTATGATTATAATTTTAATTTGACTTATGCGCGCAGTCTCGCCAGTTGGTTCTCTTTCGGCGCTTCGGCGAAATATATCACGTCAAAGATCTGGCATACATCGGCCAATGCGATGGCTGTCGATCTCGGCGTGCTGGTGCAAACGCCCTTCTTTTCACCCACGGGAGACTATGACGGCGGGATGCGCATCGGTATGAGCATTTCCAATTACGGCTCGAAAATGCAGTTCGATGGATTTGATCTGCTCTTCCCCGAGGATATGAGTCCGTCCGAGGCCGGCAATTACCAGAATTTGCAGGCCAAGTACAAAATGCAGGACTGGGAGTTGCCGCTCATGTTTCGCGTCGGCATCGCCATTACGCCGATCATGATGGCCAACCAGAAATTGACCCTTGAAGTTAACGCCTTGCATCCGAACAATATGAGCGAGTCGGTTAACGTCGGCGCCGAATATAAATTTATGCTGCCCGGTTTTGGAGACTTTTCACTGCGCGGCGGCTATAAAGGCTTGTTTATGGTGGACAATAATTATGGCCCCACTTTTGGCGGCGGCCTGAAATTCCGCATTGCGCCGGGCAAGTCTTTTAATATCGATTATGCGTACCGAAGCATCGGCGTGTTGGGCAATGTCCATAGCACCAGTTTCGGCGTTGCATTTTAATTTAATTATGAAAAGAATCATATTTTTATAAAGGAGGCGCCATGAAGTTCAAAACAGTTCTCCTGTTGGGAGCTTTTTTATCACTTCTCAGCATGGTCGCTTGCACTATGCGCAGTCATACCGAGCCGGAATTAAAAGTCGACAATGCTCTTAATCTGGGCCAGGCGATTTTTATCAACCAGACGACGGAGCGCCCCAACGGTCTGGATGACATTCATATCAATGAGGGCGATACGATAAAGTTGCAATTGACCACGGCTTTGCTCAAACCGCCGTCTTATGTGTGGACGCCGGAGGATGACAATATCGTAAAGTTCTTCAGGGATGAGCAAGATCCCACGTTGTATTACGCCGTCGCCCTGGGAGACAGCGGCGTGGCCACGACGGTCGAACTCAAGGATGTCGGCAACCAGGCGGTGAAAAAGCTGGATGTCATCATCGAAAAGCATTGGGCCGACCCGCTTTATTTTGATTTTATTAAATCGTTAAACGGGCATTATTACTACATCTCGCTTTACAAACGAACATGGGCGCAGGCGGAAATTATGTGCGAAGAGGCGGGCGGTCACCTGGCGACGATCCAAAGCGGCGAGGAAAATATGCTTCTCAAGCGAGGCATGGGCCAGGAGGAAAATGTGTGGATTGGCATCCGTTTTGTCAAGGAAGGCGAAAAGTGGAAGCTGAACAAGTGGGTGACCGGCGAACCGTTGGAATATGAGAATTTCAACGGCAAACCCGGCGACCCCGGCATCTTTGCCGAGTATTATTTCTACATGGATATAAACGGCAAATGGGAAAACTGGCACGAAATATCCTATGCTTTCTTTTTGGAAATGGAAGAATAGGCCGGTTCGTCTAAAATATTTGTTTGAAATTTAAAGGGCGCTGCTTATTTTTCGGCAGCCCCTTTTTTATGGGCCAAAGCAATTTCGTTTGGAGTTTGTATTTTCGACAAGTTGAAGGAAAATATGAAAAAAAGTCACATTAACGGCTTGATTCTGGTATTGTTATCCATCCTGCTCATCGACGTCGCTTGCTCAAAACGGCGCGTGCAGCAGCCGGAAGAGGTTATTCTCGTCAATATCGAAGACGGCAGGAGGACGATCAGCCTGAACGAGTTCATCCGCCGCGCCGAGTATACGCCGCGCCCCGTTTATTGCCGGCGCAATACCTATATCGATAAAAAAATCATCCTCAATTCGCTCATCGCCGAAAAGCTGCTGGCGCTGGAGGCGGAAGCGGACAATCCGCTCGACGAAAGCGAACAGTTCCGCCTCTTCATTCAGGGGCATAAGGAGCAGGCCATGCGCCAGTGGATGCATCACGTCGAAGCCACGGATAAGGTCTCGCTGGACACCTCGGTCATAAAAAAGGCTTATGGCTACGCCGGGCGCGAGGTCGAAATATCCCACGTTCTGCTCTCCGATGCCGCGCTCGTTGAAACGGCGCAAAAAAGCTGGCGGGAACCGGGCGCATTCGACGACCTTCTCTATCGCGCCACCGGCGACACCACGCCGCCGCGACGCAAGGTCAAGTGGGAGGATCGCGAACTGCCGCGGGTTCACGGGGCGTTGTTCTCCGGCGACTTGCAAATCGGCCAGGTCTTGCCGCCGATCCCGGTGGAAGACGGCAAAGTCCTGCTCATCAAGGTCGACGGCTGGAGCGATACAATGGCAATGACCGAAAAGCAGCGCCAGGAGCGCCTGGACAAAGTGACCGAGCGCCTGACCGAAATGCAGGCTTCCGCCATCTGGAATGAGCGGGTGGCCGGGATCATGCGCGGCAAGCGGCTCGACTTTAATCCCGACACATTTGAAAAGCTGAAGGATAAATTTTTCGGCGTCTATTTTCGCACGGAGGAGTAGCAGCGGGATCGCTTTATCGAAAAGATCTGGGGCGTGGAGCGCGACGAGACAAAGAAATCCTTTTACGCCGACGAGGGCGAAAATTTCCTGTCGCAATCCTTTTTTACCGTCGACGGCCGCGTCTGGACGGTGGACGATTTCCGGCGCGAGCTGGTGCTGCATCCGCTGGTCTTTCGCCAGCGAAAAATGCCGTCGCACGAATTCGCGGAGCAGTTTCGCCTCGCCGTCGCCGACCTGGTGCGCGATCATTTCGTCACCAAGGAGGCCTATCGCAAGGGATACGACAAGGTCAACGTCGTGCAGCGCAACGCCGATATGTGGCGGGATCGCTTTCTGGCGTTGGACCAGGTGAACAAGTATCTGGCTGAAATCGGCGAAAACCGCAATTTTAAGCAACACATGATGGAAATCATCGAAAAGAAGCTGAATCCCTACATCAACCGGTTGCAGCAAAAATATTATAAAAAGATCACCCTGGATTTCGATACGTTCGAGGACATTCAGCTCACCACCATCGATCTGTTCGTCAAGCAGCCGGAGATGCCGTATAAATATGTCGTTCCCATGTTTCCGGTGGTGACCAACGACCACATGCTGGAATACGTGAGGAAAGCGGAATGAGCCTGGGCATAATTCTGGCCTTGCTGGCCGGATTGTTGTACGGCACGCTGTCGCTGGTCTACAAATATGCCGAGCAGGTCGGCGCCCGCTCGGCGCAATTCACTTTTTTGCTTACCGCCAGTGCGGCGGTCGTCACTTTTATAAAGTCCTTCAGCGAAACGTCGACATGGGGAGAACCGCTGTTGTGGAGTTTCGGCATGGGCATGGGCGTGGTCATTGTGCTCGGCATTTACGTCCTCATGGCGGCCAACCGCCTGGGGCCGGTGTATTCGAGCTGGACTATCGTCAACGTCTCCTTTTTGTTCGCTATCTTTTTGTCCGCGGTCATTTTAAAAGAAAAGTTGTTGTGCATCGATCCCCTCAACCTGATGTTGTTCGGTTTGACGCTGTTTCTATTCGTCCGCGGCATGAAGGCCGCCGCCGGCGAACATCGCAGCCGCAAAACCTGGCTGCATCTTTTGGCGCTCATCGGCGTCTTTGCCACCAACGGCGTGGCCACGTTCGGCAGCAAGCTGAAATACACCCTGTTCGCCGAAACCAACACCTCCGCCTACGCGGCCACATTTTATACCACCAGCGCGCTCATCACCCTGGTCATCATCCTCGTCCGCCGCGACGGGCCGCTGCTGCGCAAAAGCGAAATTAAGGCCGGCCTGTTGGGCGGCCTGTGCATGTCCGTGGCCACCATCCTGTTTCTTTCCGCCATGAGCCTGCCCGCCGCCGCCGTGTTCACCATCACCCAGGGCGTCTCCCTCACCGGCGGCGTCGCCCTCACCACCCTCGTCGGCAAGGAACGCCTCAACGGCTGGATGGCCTTTGGTCTGTTGAGCGGCTTGTTGCTGCTGTTTGCGGTTATCTTTCGCGAGCAGACGGCGGCGTGGTTGTGCGG
>JAJRST010000134.1 GCA_024278645.1 bacterium
TACCAGTATTGATCCGGCCAGCCAACCAGTAAATTATCATTGGTAAATTTGTATGAATAATGATGACCGTCGATAGTCGTGTCCGTGCGGATTTTCTCAAAACCGGTGTTGTAGCCGAGGTGGTTCACTTTATCGAATTGCGCCAGCAGGGTAAATTCGGCATCCAGAGTCGCTGTTTTAGTGGCGCTGTAAATGCGGTAACCCTCAAAATCCTTCTCGTGCGTGATAGGATCTTCATACTCTTCGCTGACGGAATCCCAATAAAGAGTCACGCGACCGTCTCCGGGCACGACGAGCAAATTGGGCGAAGGCGGGGGACTGGGGAGAATATAACGATCGATGACGCCGTTGCCGTTATTGTCTTCTTCCGGTTGCAGGACGCCGTCGCCGTTTATATCTTCGCCGTTGTATGCGATCTGCGCCCAGTCGGAATTGAGGCGCAAATTGGCGCGCCGCGCCGGGGTGTCGGCTTCGTCGTTGTTGGCCCACAAACCGCAGACAATGGTAAAAACGACATTCAGCGAATCGCCGGGTTCCAGGTCCCCAAGCGGGCCGGCGTATAGGTTGCACATCCAACTGGCGGCGTCCGCCGGGTCCGTCGGATAACCGCCCGATTCCGGCGGATTAAAATACATGCCCGTATGTCGTCCTCGCATTACTTGGTAACGTTGTACATCGTCCAAGGGCATGACATAGTCGGCGAAACTGGCGCTCGAAGAGGTGGACCATTGCCACTGATCATAACTTACAAGTACGGAATCGCGCGGCTGCGACGATCCCAGGTAGCGAAGGCCGATGTAGCTCTGCGCATAACCGTCGTCGCCGTCGACGTCGTACTGATAGCCCATGTTGTAGTTGATGTCAAAACCGTTCAGATTGTCGTACCAGGACCAGCCGCCGCCCGGTTCGTAAATGGAGGTATAGTTCATGTTGCCAACGGCGGTATCCAGCCACAAACCGGCATAGACCTCCTCGATCGGGTAATCGGACACGTTGGTGATTGTATAATTCAAAATGACAAAAGCATCGGTAAAGGCAAAATTCCAGGCGTAGGATTCCAGATGCACGCTGATGCCCAGGGGCGTGTGGTTTGGAATCTCAAACTCGGTTCCCGGCACTCGCGTGTTGATGTCGGTAAAGTTGGCGATAAAATCCTGATGCGATACGGCGTCGGGGTCAAAATAGGGCGAAGTGACAATGCTGGAGCGGATGCGAATGGTGTCGCCCTGGGCGGCGCTGTTGGTGAATTCGAATCCTTCCTCTCCCGCTTCAAAGACGCCGTCGACAATGGCCGTGGACACATGGATGTCGGCGTCGGGGCCGCCGCGGCCGCCAACCCACAAGCCGCCGTAGGACATGTGCTCGATCTGGTAGCGTTCATTGTCAGAGTATAATTTGTACATGCAGGAGGGTTGGTCGGGGTTGTTGTAACCTTCGCCGATGACGCCGTAATTGGTAACCGTAAGCCCCAGGTTGCCGACGTTGTGGTAATGCCAATAATCATCAATGGCAGTCTTTTGCAGATGCGGCGCTTTGTAGGATGGCCGCTCCCCGGCGCCGCCAGCAGCAAACAACAGCAGGATAACCATGAGAAAGAATAACAAGGGCTTTTTCATAAATGTCATAGCATGGTTTTTGGTCAAAAACAAAAAGTTATTTGTTTTGATAAAGTAACAAAATATGTCGATAAAAGCAAGTGCTCAATACGGCTTTTGCCCAATCCAGTTGCCCGGCGGATCGTAATTGCACACGATGATGATGCGGCCGTTGCATACGACTTGTGCGCCGCCGAGCCTTTTCGTGTTTTTCCAGACCATCTGCGTATAGTGGCCGGAATCGTACCAGTTCGAGTCGTTCAGCGCCTCGCCGTGATAGTATTTCTTTTCGCTTTCCCACGCGGCGACGGCGTCGGCTACGTCGTAATATCCCGCCGTGCCCGTGAACAGGTTTTCGCCGTACTTTTGTTTCCATCGGCCCGACTGCGGCCTGTGCTTCATCCGGCAGTCGGTCGCCGCCAGGTGATCCGCCCACGCCTGGGCGTAAGCGGCGAGCGCCGCGGACCAGACAAGCGGGCCGACGCCGACATCGGCGCGCACTTTGTTGTGCAGATCGAGCAGTTTCCGCGCCTCGGCCGGCGTAAGCTTTGAGCCGATGGCGGCGCTGTCCACGGTCGTCGAATCGGCGGCGTTCGCTAGCGCAATAGATTCATTTCCGTGGGAAAGGAAAAACAAAAATACGACAGTCGTTACGGTCATTGGCAACATGAATTTTATCACTCCAGGCGTAGTATTGTTTTGGCCATGGCGTCACCTTTTGGCTGGTGGAAAGATTTTTTGTATTATTGAAACGTTTCCACTGTTTAGGGGATTCCCTGCATTTTACAGGCACCGTTCATCTTTTTTTGAGCAGCATCACATCATCGGCGATAAACTCCACTTCGGCGTCGTAGCGCCGCGCAATGTATTCAAAGGTGCTTTGGCTGTAAAAACAAATATGCGTCAAGTCGCGGATATAATGCCAGCGGCTGAACACCTGCCGGTCGATGACCAGTTTTGTCATTATGCCCAGCAAGCCGCCAGGATTCAGTATTGAAAATAACGTCGAAAAAACGTGATCCGGCCGGCGCAGGTGCTCCACCACTTCGGCGGCGCAGATGAAATCGTACGTTTTGGAAAACACCGAGGCATTGTTGAAATAGATCGGATCGTAGAGGTCCATTTTGTAACCGTTTTCTTCCAGCATAAGCGACAGCGTCGGCCCCGGGCCGCAGCCGAAATCCAGCCCGCGCCGACTCGGCGGCAGACGTTCGAGCAACGGCTCGCTCA
>JAJRST010000135.1 GCA_024278645.1 bacterium
AAAGCAAATGCGTGGAATTATTGGAAGAAAAATCGGAATGACCCAGATATTCGATGATGCTGGCAATGCCTATGCAGCCACTGTCGTCGAAGCGGGTCCTTGCTACGTCACTCAAGTTAAGACGGCTGAGAAAGACGGCTATAACGCCATTCAGGTTGGTTTTGAAGAAAAGCGTGAAAAGCTGGCGACCAAACCGGAGATCGGCCACGTCGCCAAAGCAGGTCTCAAGCCGTTCAGGGTTCTCAAAGAATTTCGTGATTTTGAGAGCGAACAGCCTCTTGACAAGGGCGTGGAAATTAAAGCTGACATTTTTCATGAAGGCGAGTCCGTAAGCGTCACCGGCGTAAGCAAGGGACGTGGTTTTGCCGGCGTGATGAAGCGTCATGGATTCGCCGGCGGCCCAAAGACGCACGGCCAAAGCGACAGATGGCGCGCGCCGGGTTCGATCGGACAATCCTCCTGGCCCTCTCGCGTCATGAAAGGCATGAAAATGGGCGGAAGAATGGGCGGCAAGAACGTCACCGTTCGAAACTTGCAAATTTTAAAAGTCGATCCTGAGAATAATATCATTATCATCAAAGGCGCCATACCGGGCGCCAATAAAGGTATCGTTCTAATTAGAAAGTAATACATTATGGAATTCCAAGTCTATACAAAACAAGGCGCTTCTGCAGGTCGAAAAATTGACGTTCCCGACAAAATATTTGCGGCGGAACCGAATGAGCACGCCGTTTACCTGGCTGTTCAGGCGCAACGCACCAATTCTCGACAGGGAACACGAGCCACAAAAAACCGCTCCGCGGTTTCGGGCGGCGGTCGCAAACCCTGGAAGCAGAAGGGCCGCGGAACAGCTCGCGCCGGCACAAATCGTTCGCCAATTTGGCGAGGCGGCGGCGTCGTCTTTGGCCCCAAGCAGCAGGAATTTAACTTTAAACTGCCAAGGAAAGTGAAAAGACTGGCGCGAATTTCTGTATTGTCCGACAAGGCCAGGAATGAACAGATCAAGATTCTCGAGAACTTTACATTGGACGAAGCAAAGACCAAGGAAATGTTCAACGTCTTGAAAGGTTTTGACCTGGCGAATACGAAGACATTGGTTCTGGTGCCGGAGCACGACCAAAACATCCTTTTAGCAAGTCGAAATATTAAAAATCTAAAAGTGGCCATGGCGGCTGATGCTTCTACGTATGATTTGTTGGACTGTAAAGCTCTGTTGATTATGGAAGGCGCCATTGAAAAGTTAGAAGGTGTATTAGCATAATGAAAAATCAACAAATATTGGTTCGGCCTATTATCACTGAAAAAATGCTCAGGTTGCAGGAGACCGAGAACAAGTACGGTTTCGTCGTCAACATTAATGCCAACAAAATCGAGATAAAGAGCGCCGTCGAGAAAAAGTTCGACGTGACTGTGGACTCTGTCCGCACCATCAAGGTTAAGGGCAAGACGAAGCAAAGCAATACTCGTCGCGGCATTACTCGAGGCAGAAGGCCTGACTGGAAGAAAGCGATTGTCACCCTGCGCGATGGCGATAAAATTGATTTCTTTGAGACGACTTGACGCTAATGGCAGGTTTTAGGAGATAGTTTAATGGCATTAAAACAGTTTAAACCCATAACTCCGGGACAAAGATTCAAGACCGTCAACTCTTTTACGGAGATAACAGAGGTCAAGCCGGAGAAAAAGTTGCTCGAGCCGCTGAAAAAAGCGGCGGTCGAAACAACAACGGTCGAATTACGACCAGACGTCGCGGCGGAGGGCATAAAAGGGCTTATCGGATTATCGACTTTAAACGAGATAAATTGGACGTGCCGGCCAAAGTCGCCAGCATCCAATATGATCCGAATCGCAGCGCTTTTATTGCCTTGTTGAATTACATCGACGGCGAGAAACGCTACATTTTAGCGCCGAACGGATTAAAGGTCAATGATACTGTTGTCGCCGGCGAAACGGTGGAAATCAATGTGGGCAATAGTATGCCCCTGGCAAACATCCCGATGGGCACAACCGTTAATAATATAGAACTCAAGGCGGGCAAGGGCGGTCAGTTGGCTCGCGGCGCCGGTTCTTACGCTCAGCTCATGGCAAAAGAGGGAAATTATGCTCAGTTAAAGCTTCCTTCCGGCGAAGTGAGAATGGTTCGCCTCGAATGCCGGGCTACAATCGGCCAGGTCGGCAACCTGGATCATGAGAATATTAAAATCGGCAAAGCAGGTCGCTCGAGATGGTTGGGGCGACGCCCGAAAGTAAGAGGCGTGGCTATGAACCCGATCGACCATCCCATGGGCGGCGGCGAAGGCAAAAGCTCGGGCGGTCGTCATCCCTGCTCCCCTTGGGGCAAGCCGACCAAGGGCTACAAAACCCGAAAGAAAAAACCGTCAGATGCTCTTATCGTTAAACGAAGGAATAAATAGGATTTTATCCAATGGCTAGATCTGTAAAAAAAGGTCCTTATATCGACGAAAAACTGTTGATGAAAATTACAGCCCTTAACGATGCCAATGAGAAAAAGGTCGTCAAAACATGGGCGCGTCGGTCGACGATTCCACCGGAGTTTATCGGGCACACAATTGCCGTCCACAACGGCAACAAATTCATCCCGGTGTTCATCTCGGAAAACATGGTTGGGCACAAGCTGGGCGAATTTGCGCCGACTCGCACCTATAGAGGGCATGTCAATAAAAAAGCTGAAAGATCGAGACGATAATCTATAACCGCTCTTGGAGATATATCAAATGGAAGCTAAGGCGATTGCAAAATGGATTCGCATGTCTCCCTACAAGGTGAGGCGCGTCGCCAATCAAGTGCGAGGCAAAAGCGTTGATGAAGCCTTGAATATCCTGCATTTTAGCAATACAGGCGCTTCATTTCCTATAGAAAAAGTCCTTCGTTCGGCGGTTGCCAACATGTTGAACGATGAAAAGGCCTCGCACGTATCGACAGAGGATCTGTTTATTAAGGAATTAAAAGTGGATGGCAGTTTTATGATGAAGCGTTTCCGCGCGGCATCCATGGGACGAGCCATGCGCATTCGTAAGCGCACAAGTCATATCTCGGTGGTCGTTGCAGAGAAAGAAGATTAATTCATAGGAGAAAAGTTTGGGACAGAAAACAAATCCTATCGGCTTTAGACTGGGAGTTATCCGAACCTGGGATTCAAAATGGTTCGACGAAAAGGACTTTAGCAAAAAACTCGAAGAAGATTTAATGCTGCGCAAATACGTGAAAAATCGCTTGCAGCGAGCCAGCGTATCCCGCATCGTCATCGAGAGAACTCCCAAAAAGATTACATTGACTATTCACACCGCTCGCCCCGGCATCGTCATTGGCCGTAAAGGCGCGGAAGTCGACAAGCTGAAAGAAGAGCTGCAACGCATTACGGGTAAAGACGTCCAGTTAAATATTAACGAGATCAAACGGCCCGAGTTGGACGCACAGTTGGTCGCCGACAACATCGCCAGCCAGTTGGCCGGCAAAATTTCTTTTCGTCGCGCCATGAAAAAAGCGATCATGTCGGCCATGCGCATGGGGGCGGAAGGCATCCGCATCAGTTGTTCCGGCCGTTTGGGCGGCGCTGAAATGGCGCGCAGAGAACAGTATAAACAAGGCCGGATTCCACTTCACACCTTGCGAGCAGACATTGATTACGCGCGAGCCGACTCTTACACCACCTACGGCCTCATCGGCGTAAAAGTGTGGATTTGCAAAGGTGAAGTTATCGGCGATATGATGGAATGATGACGATTTTTAGATGGAGATATTGACCCATGTTAATGCCCAAGCGCATAAAATATCGTAAGCAACAACGCGGTCGTATGAACGGCAAAGCGGTGCGCGGTTCACGTCTGGCCTTCGGGCAGTATGGCTTGAAAGCCCTGGAGCCGAAATGGATTACAGCGCGGCAGATAGAGGCCGCTCGTGTGGCTATGACTCGATATGTTCGCCGGTCCGGAAAAATCTGGATTCGCATCTTCCCGGACAAGCCCGTTACCAAAAAGCCCGCCGAAACGCGTATGGGCAAGGGCAAGGGCGCGCCGGAATTATGGGTGGCGGTAGTGAAGCCGGGCCGCGTTCTTTTCGAAATGGACGGCGTCCCCGAAGAGACGGCGCGCGCTGCACTGCGCCTGGCTGCACATAAATTGCCGATCAAGACGAAATTTGTTACGGCAACAGACTTTGGAGATTGATAAAATGAAGATGGATGAAATTCGTCAACTGGATATCGATGAAATAAAAATTCGTCTCGAAGACGCATTGGAGGAGATGGAAAATCTCCGGTTTATGAATTCAACGCACCAGTTGGACAACCCATTGCGCATACGTATGTTGAGAAAAGATATCGCCCGCCT
>JAJRST010000136.1 GCA_024278645.1 bacterium
GAAGTGAACAGGCATTGCGAATGCATCTCGTATTTATCAACAAGCTCTTTAACGGCTTGTACTAGATTTTCGGGATGCCTGCTTTTCTTCAATTCCACGTTGAGCAACAGTCTGTTTTTTGCAAAGTCCAGCAGTTCTTCCAGCGTCGGAATACGCTCGTTGCTAAAATCAGCCGAAAACCAGCCCCCGGCGTCGAGCTGCCTGATTTCCGCGAGAGATTTGTGTATGACAGCCCCGGAGCCGTCGGTGGTGCGCTCCACTCGATGATCATGAATAATGACGACTTTGCCGTCCTTTGTCAACTGCACGTCAAGCTCAACGCCGTCGGCGCCGATTTCAAACGCCTTGCGGAACGCGGCCATGGTATTCTCCGGCGCATAGGCGGATGCGCCCCGGTGGCCCAATGACAGAAAAGCATCCTCAAAACTTTGCATCGTTTTTCCCGGCGTGTTTTAAAAATATCACGTCCAACAGAAACGCCAACGCCAGCCCGGTAAAGTAGTACAAGAAATCAACGACATCGAAACCGGTCCCCAGGATGAATACAAACGGCACGGGCAGGTTTAACGACGCCGGAATGCCGGTGGCCTGAAAAAGCTCGACCAGCAATGCAAGCGCGGCAATTGCCGAAAATTTGATCGGCGGCTTTAACGCCGGTTTCAGTAACGAAAGCGCATAATACAAGCTGGCGACGATAAAGAGGTCGCCGAAATAGGCGTCTGCGATGTGCTGCCAGGGGCCCGTATAAAACTTTGCAAACAAGGCCAGCGCCAGAAACAACAGGGACAGCCGGCGGCTTGCTTTTTTGTACGCTTTTAAATTCATCTAGCCGGCAATCCGTTGCAGCGCTTTTAGCTGGTTGTTATTGCCAATGGCCAACAAGACATTGCCCTCTTCCAGGACGATATCCCCGGGCGGGTTGATATCCATGGCATTATCGTTCTTTGAGATGCCGACAACCAAAGCGCCGTTCGTCAATTCGCGGATATTGGATTCCTTTAATTTCTTGCCGACAAGAGGACTGCCTTTCGATAAAACGACTCGATCCAACTGCAGGCCATAGGAGCCGCCGGGCGTAAAGGCGTCCAAAAAATCGACAATTTCAGGCTTGAGCACATAAGCGGCCATTCTGCGGGCGCCGATTTCAAAAGGAGAAACGACCCGGTTGGCGCCCACGCGCAGCAGCTTTTTTTTCGAAAGTTCATCGGTGCCGCGGGCGACGATATACAGCTGCTCGTTCAAAGTCCGCGCGGTGAGCACCAGGTAAACATTGGCCGAATCATCCGAGATCGCACTAATAAGCGCCCTGGCGGTTTTGACGCCGACTTTGAGCAGGACCTCATCCTCCGAAGCGTCGCCGATGACAGCGAGGTAATCATATTCGATGGCTTCGTCAATTTTACTCGCCTCTTTGTCAATAACGATAAACGGGTGACCGATCGCCGCCAGTCGTTGGCACACTTCCTTGCCGATTTTCCCGTAACCGCAGACGATTACATGGTCCTTCAAGTTTGTTATTTCCCAAGCCATGCGACTGCCTTTTAATAAATTTAATAATTGACCTTCAGTGATAAATGCGGCGATCGTTCCAATGGCATAGCCGCCAATGGCCAGGCCGCCAAATATAAGGAATATGGTGAATATCCTTCCCGCCTTGTTCAGCTCGCCAACTTCGTTAAAGCCGACCGTGGCAATGGTAATGACGGTCATGTACAGGGAATCCAGAAAATCCCATCCCATAATAAACCTGTAGCCGACGGAGCCGATCGCCACTAAAAACAGCAACAGCAAAAAAGCGATTAAAAACCGTTTCAAGATTTCAACGGAAATCAAAGGCAAATGTTTTGCAGGAGGAGGTGCGAGTTGATATAATATTCTTTTCATAAGTCCTTTGCAAATTTCTTTCAATTGCAAAGATTTAGGTTAGGGAAATTCATCATCCTCTCGAAACCGACACAAAATAGTCATTCAAATCATTTACAGCAACAATTTTCTGGCGCGGCGTCGCATTCTTTTACAGCCATGCTTTGCATTATGAACAGCGTCGTCGACATTCTTTCACAAACAGGCTGGCGACGTTATCGCGGCTCAGACATACTCCGACCAACTCTTAATTTGCAGCTCCTTGAGCGACTTTTTGGAGACGGCCTCCACAAACCGGCGAGCCAACTGCAAGTTGGTGAACAATGGAATGGCGAAATCGACCGCGCGCCGACGGATGATATAGTCGTTGGTCAGCTCCTCCTCCTGGTAATTCTTGGGGATGTTGATGACCAGGTCGATCTTGCCGTTTTCCAGATAGTCGATGACGTTCGGCTGCTTTTTTGTCAGCGGCCAGTGCAGTTTGGTCGCCTTGATGCCGTTCGATTCCATGAACTTGGTGGTGCCGCCGGTTGCATAAAAGTTCATACCCATTTTTTCGAGAAGCCGCGTACTTGCCAGAAATTCGGCCTTGGATTCTATGGGGCCGGTGGACAGCAGAATATTTTTCACCGGCAGCTTGTAGCCGACGGACAGCAACGCTTTCAGAAAGGCCTCGTCAAAGTCGTCGCCAAGACAGCCGACCTCTCCGGTCGAGGCCATTTCGACGCCGAGCGTGGGGTCGGCGCCGATGAGACGCGTGAACGAAAACTGCGGCGCCTTGACGCCCACATATTCAAGGTCGAAAACCGAGCGGTCGATTTTCGGCACATGCCGCCCCATGATCACCCGCGTGGCAATGTCGATAAAATTCATTTTCGATATTTTCGATACGAACGGGAAGCTTCGAGAGGCGCGCAAATTCAGTTCGATAACCTTGACTTCGTTGTCCTTGGCCACAAACTGCATGTTAAAAGGGCCGTTAATTTTCAGCCGTTGCGCCAGTTGCCGGGCAATCTTTTTGATTCGCCGCGTCGTCTCGAGATAGGTTCGCTGCGGCGGCAACACCATTGTCGCGTCGCCGGAGTGTACGCCGGCGTTTTCAACATGCTCGGAAATGGCAAAGACGAGCAGCTCGCCTTCCTGGGCCACGGCGTCGATTTCGATCTCTTTGGCGTTTTCAATAAATTTTGAAATGACCACCGGATGATCCGAGGAAATATCCGACGCTTTTTTGAGAAATTTTTCCAACTCTTCGTCCGTGGAAGCCACGCTCATCGCCGCGCCGCTGAGAACGTACGACGGGCGAATGAGCACGGGAAAACCGACGTTCTTGCTGAACTGCTTTGCCGCCTCAATGGAGGTCAATTCTTTCCATTCCGGTTGATCGATGCCGAGATCGTCCAGCAGCTTTGAGAACTTGTGGCGGTCTTCGGCGTTGTCGATGTTGCGCGCCGACGTCCCGAGAAGCGTGACGCCCGCTTTGTCGAGCCGTAAGGCGAGATTGTTCGGAATCTGTCCGCCCATGGAGACGATGACGCCAAGCGGCTTTTCCTTTTCACAAATATCGAGAACCGTCTCAAAACTCAATTCATCAAAATAGAGTTTGTCGCATTCGTCATAATCCGTGCTCACCGTTTCCGGGTTATAATTCACCATAATCGTCTGGTAGCTCAATTCTTTCAGGGTCATCACGGAATTGACGCAGCACCAGTCGAATTCGACCGAACTGCCGATTCGGTAGGCGCCGCCGCCAAGGACGATGACCGAGTTTCTCTCCAGGAACGGCAAATCGTCTTCGCCGCCGTTGTAGGTCAGGTACAAATAATTTGTCTGCGCCGGATACTCGGCGGCGAGCGTATCGATCTGCTTGACCCAGGGCGTCAGGCCGTAAGCTTTTCTCAATTCGCGGACCTGCATTTCATCTTTATCCAGGGCGCGGGCGATCTGTTCATCGGAAAAGCCATACTGCTTGGCTTCGAGAAGCAAGTCCTGCGGGCAACGCTGCTCTCCCACCCGGGCAAGCTGCATTTCAATGTACACGATATTTTTGATTTTGTAAAGGAACCATTTGTCAATGTGTGAAAGCTCATGAATTTCATCAATGCTCATTCCGGCCTTAATCGCCTCGGGAACGGCGAACACACGCTGATCGGTCGGTTCGGCCAGCTCCTTGCGAATATCCCCGCTCCTGAATTGCTGGTTCAGCACCAGGCCGCTGGCCCCGATCTCCAGCATGCGCAGCCCTTTTTGCAGCGCTTCTTCGAACTTGCGCCCGATGGCCATGATCTCGCCCACGGACTTCATGCCGGAGCCCAGCTTTTTGGACACTTGCTTGAATTTCTTCAAGTCCCAGCGCGGAATTTTGACGACGACATAATCAAGGGCAGGCTCAAAACTGGCTTTGGTCACTTTGGTGATCGAGTTTGGAACATCGATGAGGCTGTATCCGAGCGCCAGCTTTGCCGCTACGTGCGCCAATGGATAGCCGGTGGCCTTGGATGCCAACGCCGAACTGCGCGACAAACGCGCATTTATTTCGATGACGCGATAGTCTTCCGAATTCGGATCCAGCGCATATTGAATATTGCATTCGCCGACGACGCCGAGATGGCGCACCGTGCGAATGCCGATCTCGCGCAGTTTGTGATATTCGCGGTTGCTGAGCGTCTGGCTCGGCGCAATGACGATGCTCTCGCCCGTATGAATGCCCATGGGGTCGAAATTCTCCATATTGCAGATGGAGAGGCAATTGTCGTACTGATCGCGCACAATTTCATACTCGATCTCTTTCCAGCCGAGCAGGTACTCTTCAACAAGTATCTGGCTCGTATAGGTCAGCGCCCTCTGGGCCAGCTCGCGCACTTGTTCTTCATTGTTGCACAAACCGGATCCCAGGCCGCCGAGAGCAAAAGCGATTCGTATCATCACCGGAAAGCCGATATCCTCGGCTCGCTTGATCGCCTCGTCCACGCTGTTTACAGCAAAACTGCGCGCGGTTTTCACGCCGATTTGGTTCAGCTTGGCGACGAACAGATTGCGATCCTCGGTGTTGCGAATGGTCTCGACCGGCGTGCCGAGCACCCTGACGCCATAGCGAGCCAGGACGCCGCTTTTATCCAGCTCCATGCCGCAATTCAACGCCGTCTGCCCGCCAAAGCCAAGCAGAATGCCTTCCGGCTTTTCCTTCCGGATGACCTGCTCGACAAAGTAGGGCGTGACCGGCAAAAAATAGACCTGGTCCGCCAAATGCTCCGATGTCTGAATGGTGGCAATATTGGGATTCACCAAAACGGTGTAAACGCCTTCCTCCTTTAAGGCTTTTATCGCCTGGCTGCCGGAATAATCGAACTCGCCCGCCTCGCCGATCTTCAAGGCGGAGCTTCCTAAAATGATCACTTTTTTCGGTAAGTTGGTCATATTATCATCCTCTTGAAATCGTCGAATAATATTGAAGTATCTACTGGTCCCGGAGCGGCCTCGGGATGAAACTGCACGCTGAGAAACGGCCGCGTCTTATGACGTATGCCCTCATTCGTGCCGTCGTTGGCATTGACGAACCAGGGCTCCCAGCCGTCCGGCAGCGTCCGGCCGTCGACGGCATAGCCGTGATTTTGAGAAGTGATATAACACCTTTTGGTTCCCACTTCAACGCACGGCTGGTTTTGGCTGCGGTGGCCGAATTTCAGTTTATAAGTATCGGCGCCGGCGGCGAGCGACAATATCTGGTTGCCCATGCAGATGCCAAAGATCGGCTTGTCCCTGTCCATGGCCGCGCGCACAATATCGATGGTTTCGCGACACATCTTGGGATCGCCCGGTCCGTTGGAAATCATCAAGCCGTCAAAGTCCTCATTGGTAAAATCATAATTCCAGGGCACCTTTTTCACGCGCAAATTGCGTTCAACCAAATTTCGTACAATATTATCTTTGGCGCCGCAGTCGATGAGAATTACTTTTTTCTCCCCGGCGCCATACTCCACCGGCGCCTTTACGCTCACTTTTTCGACCAGGTTGAGCTTGTTTGGATCGTAAAAATCCAACGCCTCTGTAAAAAACAGCATCCGCCCCAGCATGGCGCCTTCTTCGCGCAGCCTCTTGGTCAGCATTCGGGTGTCGATGCCATACAGGCCGGGCACATCATGTTCGACAAGCCATTGGCCCAGGCTTTTTTGCGCGCTCCAGTGCTGATAGTCCATGGAGTATTCGGAAACAATCAACCCGGCTATTTGCACACGGGAGGACTCGAACCACTCGTTCAAGCCGTCGACAATTCTGGATTCGGGCACGCCGTAATTGCCGATAAGCGGATAGGTGAGCACCAGAATTTGTCCATAGTAGGAAGGATCGGTCAGGCTTTCGGGATAACCGACCATGCTTGTATTAAACACCACTTCCCCGGCAACGGATTTAGCGGCGCCAAAGGAGTATCCATGAAACACGGAGCCATCTTCCAGTTCGAGACGTGCTTTAATTTTCTTTTCTTCCATAGGAACTCTGCTTTTTTAGTCAATTGAAAAGGGATTATAAAAAACCCCAATGCACGGCGATCAAGGTGCGATGGATTGGGGTTGTCAACACGGGATCGTCTTTTTAACAATTCGTGTTTTATTGGAACAATTTTTGTTTCACAATTTACGAATTAATTGGAAATATAACAAAACTTAATTCACAAACGTCCGGTTGATGGACAAAAATCCTGGGATTTATTCGATCAGTAAGGGATGAAAAGATGGCGAATATTGTTGTAATTGACGACGAGGAAGATATCCGATTGATTTTAAAAGAAGTTTTGGAACAGGAAGGACATACCGTTACAACATCCGAAAACGGTAAGGAATTAAATATCAACAACTTGTCAAACTTTGATCTCGTTATTACAGACATTTTCATGCCCGATCAGGATGGCATGCAAATAATCATGGAGGTCAAAAAAACGGTCCCGGACATGAAAATTATCGCCATTTCCGGGGGGGCATTTTTTGGCGCCGGCAATACACTTAAAACAGCGCAACTGTTGGGCGCCCGATTTACCATCAACAAGCCGTTCGACATTGACGATGTTGTCGAAAAAGTGAACACACTGGTGAATGAGAACTAATTATCGTTACGATTTGCACATTGACTAGACGCCTGCGTTACATTCAATGTGCAACAAGAGAGTTCAAGGGGGAGCACATCTTTCCGAGAGTCGGCCTGGCAACCACCGAGCAGCATAAGCATCTAAACAACAATGATTTAGCATCCAGCTTTTCAGGAGACCCGACAAACGTCGGAGCTGGTTTTGAGGCAGTGAGTACAGAACTATCGACCAAATCGAGGATGCGATCATGATAAAAACTGCTGTAAACCCTCTTCTTGATAAATTTGAACCCACATTTATCATTACCGATGCCAATTTGAGGATTATCGAGCATAAAAACGGCAACGGGACGATAAAACCGTTGCAACAATGGAAAGCTCGGCAATGTTCAATTTTTACTATTTTGCCGGATTTAGAACACAAGAAAGGCTATCTTGAAAAAGTTTTGAAAAAAGAGCTGTCTCGCTTTGAAATAAAATCGGCGACCTTGCAGCTTGACAAGGATCAAAAAAAGAAAGTGAATATCACCATTATGCCCAATGAGGAGTATGGGAATAAAGATGGGCTGATTTTACTGGTCGTCGATACAAATAAAAAGACGGCGCCCGGGGCATCTCCGCAGACTGACGGCCGACGCAAACCGGCAACGCTGGATATCGACGCCTCACTGTGCACGCCGGAAAATGAACTGAGATACTTTCAACTTGTGCTCGAGTCCCTGCCCTCCTGTATCGTTTATCGGAACCTGGAAGAGGACGAAATATTCATCAACCGGGAGTTTCTGCAATATTTCGATATGCCGTCCAGTATTGTTCCGATGAAGCAATTAAAGAAAGAACTGCCTTCGGTATATAGCGAACTGGTGGAGCACGACGCCAAACTGCTGGCCGGTCAACCTGTGCACGATAATTTGATCCGCATCGAAACAGCCAAAGGCAGGCGCTGCTTTAAAGTGAATGCGACGCCTCGATCCAACGAAAACGGCAATATTGTCGGCGTCCTGTATTGCGGCCAGGACGCCACGGAAGAAATTAAGGCTAAAAAGGAATACGAACGGGAACGGTCCTTTCTGGAAATTTTAATGGACAACGTACCGGACACCATCTATTTCAAAGATACCGAAGGTCGTTTCATCCGCATCAACAAAGCGCAGGCCAAGGTTCTCGGCATCGACAGCCCAAAAGACGCCATCGGCAAAACCGACTTTGACTTTTTCGCGCCGGAATTTGCCATGGCCGCTTTTCAGGATGAAAAAAACATCCTGAAAACCGGCAAACCGTTGCTGGGCAAGGTGGAAAAAGTTGAAAAGGCAGGCGGCTGGGCGCGCTGGTTTTCGGCGACCAAAATGCCCATCTTTGACGAGAACGGCAAAGTGAGCGGCCTCGTCGGCGTTTCCAGGGACATCACCGAAATTCATGAAGCCAAAGAAAAGCTGATCGAACAAAACAAACAACTGGAGAAAGCTCGAGCCGCAGCGGAGGCGGCCATGAAAGCGAGAACAGCCTTTGTCGCCAATATGAGCCATGAAATTCGCACGCCCATGAACGGCGTCATCGGCATGACCAACCTGCTCATGCAAACCGACCTCAATGACGAGCAAAAGGAATACGCGGAAATCATTCTCAACAGCGGCGATACGCTGCTGACTGTTATTAACGATATCCTGGACTTTTCCCGCATCGAGTCCGGAAATGTGCAACTGGAAAAGCAGCCGTTTAACCTTCGTCTTTGCATGGAGGAGTGCCTGGATGTGCATGCCGCGGCGGCGACAAAGAAAGGTCTGGAGCTTGCTTATTATATCAAAAAACCGTGCCCGATGACCATCGTTGGCGACAAAGGGCGGCTGCTGCAAATTCTCAACAACCTGACCTCGAATGCCATAAAATTTACGGAAAAAGGAGAAGTTATCCTGCAGGTGGCGGCGGAAGAAAAATCGCCGGGCAATTTTATTCTGGAATTCAAAGTCAAGGATACCGGCATCGGCATTTCCGAGGCCGGGCAGAAAAAGCTCTTTCAGCCGTTTTCCCAGGTCGATTCCTCCATATCCAGAAGATTTGGCGGCACAGGACTCGGTCTGGTCATCAGCAGAAAACTTGTGCAATTGATGGGCGGCGATATTTCTATTGCCAGCAAAGAAGGCGTTGGCACAACTTTTTCCTTCACCATCCATGCGGAAGGAAAAGACATGAAGGAATTTGACGACCACTCGTTGCTGGCCTCTCAATTGGCGGGCAAATCTGTGGCCGTCGTCGATGACAACAGAACAAATCGTCGCATTTTATCGCTGCAAACGAAATCCTGGGGCATGAAGCCCTACGAATTCGAAAAAGCCGCCGATGTCCTGGAAGTGCTGCGCAAGGGGCAACATTTTGACGTCGGCATCCTGGACCTCCTGATGCCGGGCATGACCGGCATCGATCTGGCAAAAGAATTGCACAAGCATGACAATTTGAGACAAATCCCCATAATCCTGTTAACTTCTGTGGGATGGCGCCGCGACAACGTCAGCGATGGATTGAACAACATTAAACAATTTCTCACCAAACCGGTCAAGCAATCGAGGTTGTTCGATACCATCGCCACTATCTTTTCTCAGAAAAAAGTTCAGCAGGTCAGCGGCAAAGACATCCAGGCCATGAGCACCAGAGTGGCCGAGAATTGGCCGCTGGACATTTTGCTGGCCGAGGACAACCCGGTCAATCAAAAATTTGCGCTGCGTACACTTGAGAAACTCGGCTATAAAGCGGACCTTGCTGAAAACGGTCTCGAAGTGCTCAAGGCGCTGGAGAAAAAACCCTACGACCTGATTTTGATGGACATCCAAATGCCGGAAATGGACGGCGTCGAAACGACCATCATCATCCGCAGCCGCGTCGCCGAGGAAGTTCGCCCGCAAATTGTCGCGCTGACCGCGCACGCCATGCCGGGAGATCGAGAAAAATACCTGAGCCTCGGTTTGGACGACTATATTTCAAAACCCATCAAGCTGGAGGAACTCATCCGCGTGCTCAAGAGTTGCAAGCCCAAAAACGGCAAAGCCATTGCCGGGCTGAGCAGCCCGGAAGGCGGCGCCGGAGCAGAAAAAGTGCAAGAGCCGTCAATATCCCTTGCGGATCTGAAAAATACCCTCGGCTTTGGCGAGGCGGAAGAAGACAGCTTTGTTTTCGAACTGGTTGATGTTTACATAAAAGAGACAAAAACTCTGCTCGCCGAACTGCCGGATGCGGTGAAAAGCGGCGATATCAAAACAGTGTGTCGCATCGTACATACATTAAAATCAAGCAGCCAAACGATCGGCATCAACAATCTATCGGAACTGGCCGATGAAATCTACCAAAAAGCGGATCAGTACTCTCCAAGCGAGCTCGTTAATGTTACAAGCGAACTCATATCACAAACGGAAAAAGTCCTGGCGGATTTACAAAAGATACCCGAGCAGCAATAGGAGCACATTTTACGGAGGCAAGCGAATGCAGGTTATTCATTTCACTCAAAGCAAAACAAAAGGAGACGGTGAATACAATGGCTAGAAATGGAAAGTTACATAACGTCCTTGTCGTTGATGATTCTCCGTTGATGTTGAAACTGTTGGAAAAAAAACTTGGAGATTACAGGCTCAAGGTTCACGTGGCCGAAAGCGTTGAAACGGCCCTTGATATTCTGAAGCAAATACCGATCGACATTCTCATCACCGATAAAATCATGCCGACTATCGACGGTCTGGACCTTGTGCGATATGTATACGAAAACCACAGCAATACCGGCATCATTATGGTGACCAGCTATGCCTCGGTCGAAGGCGCCGTCGAGGCCGTAAAAATCGGCGCCGATGAGTATCTGCAAAAACCAATTACCGATGAAAAGCTGTTCCCAGCCGTTGAGCGAGTGATTGAGAAAATTAACATAAGAAAGTCGCAGTCGGTAGATAACCCTCAGCAATACCGCGAACTAGGCGGCATTATCGGACAGTCGCCGGCGATGCAAAAAGTATTTCGCGCCATCAGAAAAGCCGCCGACAGCCCGGCGACTGTTCTCATCACCGGCGAAAGCGGTACGGGCAAGGAATTGGTCGCCCGCGCCATCCATTATAACAGTCCTCGCAAGGACGGCCCTTTTGTCTCCGTGAATTGCAGCGCCATCCCGGAGACGCTGCTGGAAAGCGAACTCTTTGGCGCGGTCAAAGGGGCGTACACCGGTTCCACGGAGACAAGAGAAGGCTATTTTGCAAAGGCGGAAAAAGGATCGATCTTCCTGGATGAAATCAGCAGCACCAGCTTGCAAATGCAATCCAAGTTGCTGCGCGTCTTGCAGGAAAAAGAAATAACCAAAGTCGGCGCCAATACGGTTCAAAAAATAGACATCAAAGTGATCGCCGCCACCAATAAAAATCTCAAAGAGCTTGTGGATGAAGGTCGATATCGCGAGGACCTGTATTATCGCTTAAACGTCCTCACCATCGATCTGCCGCCGCTTGCCGCAAGGGGAGACGATGTTCTGCTGCTGACGCACTTTTTCGCACAAAAATTTGCCGGGGAATATGGCAAGGAACCGCCCACATTCACAGAGGATGCCTTGCGCGTTCTGAAAAATTACGCCTGGCCGGGAAACGTTCGCGAGCTGGATAACCTGGTTCAAAGATTGATTGTCATGTCTGAAAAGCCATCCATCGACGTTGCGGACCTGCCGCAGCACATGCGCTACACCTTGCAAAGGACGAACAATGCGACAAAATCGCTGCTGCAGGTCGAACAGGAGCACATCAAGCTGGTTCTCGAAAGCGTCAACGGCAATAAAACCCAGGCGGCGAAAATCCTCGGCATCGATCGCAAAACCTTGCGCGAAAAGCTGAAAAAGCATGCCATCATCTAGACCGGCTCGTATTTTTCCATTCACATTATCCATCCTGTTACGACAACTGTTTTTTGTCCAAAAGGCTCGACGACCTCGACAATCTGTTTCATTTACGCAAAATATGAGTACTAGAGTATAGTAAATAACGTAAGAGAGAGGCAAACATTCAAAACGGCGGCACTTTTTATTCACACTCCCCAATGCATTTTTTTGCCTCAAATGGTCATTGCAACGATGGCAGAATTTTTATCATTCCGTCTCGCGTCCTGCAGAACTTTTAGTGGCGGCATCCTTGATTCGCATTCCACAAAGCACATTTTAAGCACCTTGTATTTTGCAAAACAATGTTTTTCCATGAGCAAAGCCGGGTACAACTCATAGTTGGCGACGGCGGCCATTCTATGCGGCTTGGCTCGTAAAAGATTCGTTACGTGGAATACCTTGGAATGAAACGAATCAATCGTAAAAGAGAGAATCAAAGTAATAAATTTTCATGACGCCCGGTTTATAAACCATCAAAAAACCAATGTCAACAGCGGTTAACTTTGAAGAGGAGGGATTATCATGGGGCGATCCAAACGATACTACCACGTCCACACACCGGTAAAATTGCTTTCGTTCATAACGATCGTATTGACGGCCATGTCATTTTTGTCGACAAACTCGCTGCC
>JAJRST010000137.1 GCA_024278645.1 bacterium
ACCATTAGGTTCAAAACAAGCACAATAATATCCTTTTGATATGAAAAATATCCCGAATAAATAATCTTTCTATGTTGATCGCTTTTAATAGTCTTGCCCAAAATTGTTTTGCCAATTTTCGCCTTTAAGCTAAACAGTTACAAATTTTTGAATTTAAGCTGAATAGTTACGAGCGAGCTGTCCGGCGTTGTTTAAGGTCCACTGTTTTCCATTGCTTTGTGCTTTTGCATCTTCAAGGCGAGCGAATTTTTCAAGCGAAGAAAAAAATGCGACTATGCAGGAAATACCTTGACAATAAAATAAATTTTTATAACTTTAAATTATTCATTCATTGAATAAATTAAATCCTAACAAATCCAAAGGAGGCGCCATGAACAAAGTTATTACAGCAGTTTTACTGTTGCTCTTTGCAACGAGCTTTGCTTTTGCACAGGATTTCTTTTTACCTTTTATGCAAAAGGCGGCGACGACCGTCACTATTGACGGCGTTTTGGACGAGTGGAATTTTTGCTTTCCCCTTGATGTAAAGCAGGAGACCATTCCCGAAAATTCCCGCGCGCACGATTGGTTTCCGGAGGACAATTTCGATCTCTCCGGGACGCTGATGTTCATGTGGGACGAAGATTACCTCTATGTCGGCGCCAACATTACCGATGACATCCCCGGCGTGCTGCCGCAGCCTCCGAGCTGGAACGCGGACGCCCTGGAGATTTACATTGCCAACTATGACGTCGGCGATGTGCCCTGGGATCCGGAATCCCATGACGGCGCGTTGGATACGGATGACGGCAAAATGTCGGTGCAGGTGGTGCTGTATTACGACGCCGACGCCGATACGGTTCGCATCCATCAATACTCGCCCGTGGATCAGGACATCAAGACGGACGCCTCCATGGCGGTCGGCAAGTTATGGCCAAATGAAGAGGGTTATGTGCTGGAGGCGGCCATCGCCTGGGCCGATCTTGCTTCCGCCAAGGGCAATGTCTTTTCGTTTACCGGCGGCGAGATCGTACCGTTTACGATCTCATTGTACGATCGCGACGAGTACGATACCGACGACTTTCAGGGCTATGCCTTTTCCGAGCGCGAATATCCGGCGTGGATGGGGCCGGGAAGAGGCTGGCAGGTTATGGAGCTGAAAGACGCCCGCGAAACGCCTTGGTACAAGGACGCCTATCCCTATTTCAAACAGGCTATTGCCCCGGTGGATGTCGACGGCTATCTTGACGAATGGAATTTCTGCTTCCCCGTGGACATTAACATGGAAACTATCCCGGACTATTCACGAGCCAACAACTGGCTGCCGGAGGACAACGACGACCTCAGCGGCCCGATCAAATTCATGTTTGACGAGAATTATCTTTACGTCGGCGCCTCGGTGAGAGACGACGTTCCCGGCGTTGTTCCCGAGCATGGCGGCTGGAATGAAGACGCCGTGGAACTGTACATTGGCAATTACGACATTGGCGAGATGATGGGCACGGTGGATCACGAGGGCTACATCAACGAAGGCGACATGCTGGACGTGCAATTTGGATTCTATTATGACGCCGACATCGATTCCGTGCTCGTCAAGATTTGGAATCCTGTGGACCATATCATCGTCGACGGCATGACCAAGGGCGTCGGCCGCGTTTGGGAGAACGGCGAAGGCTATGATATGGAAATTGCGGTCTCCCTGCAGGATATTGCAGATGTCGTCGATCCCGATAACGGCGTACGCACTTATGATTTCGTCAACTCCCTGTACGACATCTGGCCGGCCACGTATGCGCTCTATGATCGCGATGAGTATGACGTCGACGACTGGAGCGGCTACCAGTTTGTCGCCGATGCAAGCCCGCCATGGATGGGCCCCGCAGGCGGCGGTTGGGAAGGCGTGGAAATTTTACCGCCGAACGAGTATGACGTCCTCGGCGACTTGTGGGAAAATTATACCGCTGTTGACGACAAGCCCTCGGATGTGGTCGCCAGCTACAGACTGACGCAAAACTATCCCAACCCCTTCAACCCGACGACGACCATCGAGTACGAGCTGAAACGCTCCGAGAATGTAACGTTGAAGGTTTTTAACGTGCTGGGTGGAGAGGTCGCTTCCCTGGTCAACGGCGTCCAGAACGCGGGCGTTCATCGCGTACAGTTTGACGGCGCGGACATGAGCGGCGGCGTTTATTTCTATCAATTGACGGCCGGCGACTATTCCGAGACCCATCGCATGGTGCTGCTCAAGTAAATACCTGAAAGGCGAACCTTTCCCCAAGGGTTTGCCTTTTGAATTCCGCTCAAATAGTGCTTTATTATTGAGCAAAATATTCTATATTACAGGGAGACCGGTGGCGCTTGCCATTGGTCTCCTTGTTGTATATGACCTGAATTATTAATATTTTGTTGATACTAAAAATGTTGCTCCATACCGTCCGGCTAACGCGTTGCCGCACAGTGTGTCGCAAATAGCCGCCGTTGGATGAAACTTCCCGGGAATTGATATGAAATTTCTATTCGTTCTCCTGTTCGCCGTCATCTGTTTTTTCTCCGCCGGAACGGCCGCCAGTTATGTCATCGGCTATTACCCCTCCTGGGTGCAGGAAGAATTCACGCCGGACGACCTGGACCTGGATCGTCTGACGCACATTATACACGCCTTTGCCCGGCCGAGCGCCGACGGCCGCCTTGAACACGATGATAATTTTATCAATGCGCGCCTGAACGAGAGGGTGCATGAACAGGGAAAGGTTGTCATGCTTGCGCTCGGCGGCTGGGGACAGTCGGACGGCTTTTCCCCCATGGCCGCCGACTCGACGGCGCGTAAAAGATTTGCCGCCGAA
>JAJRST010000138.1 GCA_024278645.1 bacterium
CAGTCGTCATGCAGGGCATAGCCGGCGTCATCCGGCGGCTCGGCGTCGGTGCGATATTCGTGCGTATTGAGGACGGAATCGTTTTGCTCGGTGAGAATGTAGACAGAGCAGCGCGGCACTCATGCCAACTGTGCAATTTTCCCAAGGGCGCGGGTGATGCCCTCGTCTGTTTTTTCAATGGGCAGGTTGATAAATTCGGATGAAATGTCAAGAATGACCTGATCCAGCTTTAAGCGGAACTGAAGCTGCTCGTGCGTTTTTCGCTGCTCTTCGATATTTTGAGAAAGTTGTGCGTTTGCCAGAGCCAGTTTTTCCGTTCGCTCGGCGACCAGTTTTTCGAGTTCTTCCCGGTGTCGCGCCAGCTCTTGCTGCGTCGCCTTGTGTTGTGAGATGAGCAGTGAAAGTTCTCGCGTTTCTCGAAGACGTTTTCGACCGGTGAGAGCGGCAATGTCGCGGTAATATTTTTCCTTCTCGCGCACCTGCGCCAGTTCTTCTTGCAGGCGTTTTATGCGCTGCTGAAGCTGGAGAACATTGTCATCATGGCTCATTTATTCATCCTTAATTACGGGCAATCACTACAAGCAATCCGGTCCATTCCTGTCCTACATATTTTCCGTTTACCGTGGCTATCTCCATTCCCGAATAAAAACCCAAAAGCGGCGTTCCAATGTTGTTAAAAATACTTTGAACAATTGATGCTTCTTCCTGAATGCTGTTTGAAAAACAAGCTGTTCTCCCCGCACAATCAATATAAATGCCGAGCACCGGCTTTTTATCATCGGCTTTAATGCGCTGCAACAGCTTTTTTGTGTTTCGCAGCGTCGAGTCGATCATTCCTTCATTGTCGCGAATCATAAATTGAATTTCCGTGCCCACTTTCCAATCCTGCTCGGGAATAACAATACCTTTTCCGCGAACGGCGGACCCGGGAATGAGGCGATTTATATAGTTCTCTTCACGAAACGGTTCATACTTTGCGCCATAATTTCTGGCAATAGTCAAGTCCCTGACCGGCAGCTCGCGACGCCACGCTGTGCTTTGAAATATTTCATCGATAAGCACATCCGCCGGAAGGCCATCGAGCTCTAGGATAGTTTTGCCTTTTTTCCTGGTAATCGTGTGGTACGCGCCGTCAAGCGGCGTGCATCCATGCATGATTGTTGTATAAACTTTAATATCGCCGTTAAAAACAACTGCGGAAGCGCTTTTGGAATGAACGGCGTCGTTATAAAAAAGCTTTGAGGGACTCAAGTCAAAGTCGCTGATCAATCCACCGCCAAAAAGCGGAACTCCGGAGGCATTGTAAGCTTTTAAAAGCGCCAGTATGGAGTTCAGTTCAGGCGGTTGTTTTTCTGTCACCCTGGTCTTCACCATGTCATACAGCATGAGCATCAACTTGTCGCCTGGCGAGGCGTCAAGTCGCCTTAAAAGCTCGCAGCCCCCTCTTTCCGCATTTTGGTCTATATTTCGGACAAAGGCTGTTCGAAAGGTCGTCGTCTCGAACTGCAGCACCATTGCAGCCGCGGCCTGCTCGCCATGGGAGATGTCTTCATTGGCGATGACGCCGACCACAGTTCCACCCGTGATTGTTGCATCGTTTCCAAGGGCGGCACGCAGTCCCTTTGCATACTCGTCGACCTCCAAATCCTTTGTGCAAAAACCAAGCGCAAAAGAGGGCTTTATGATGGAGCCGGATTTTATAGCGCGCTCGCCAACCTGATAGCCGCACTGGTAGGCATTTTCACATTTTGAATAGCCAACCCCTGCTCTCAAACTTTCTCCACTCCTGGTTTACTGTTGTCCGTCAAAAGTTGCTTTGCTCCCTTTTTTCCGAGGATGTCGAAAAAGCTCGTCTCTCCTCTCGTAATCATCAAATTTAGAAAAACCTGCCTATTTCACAAATCTATTTACTCCAAACATGATGATTTCATATAACTATTTTACGCTTGAGAGTATAAAAGTGCGAACGTTTTTTTTATTAATGCATCAAGTAAATGCTTTTTATGTCACCGATATTTCTTTATCGCAATGTTCGATGTGCTAAATTCTACGGCCCGGGATCGAAATCATGGTTGGCAATTTGGACGACATTGGCTTTACATTGACGCACGCCGGTATCCCCCGGTGAACGGTCGATTTCTTGTTTGTGTTGCTGACACTGCTAACTGTTTAAAAATGGCAGAGGATAGAACATGTGGAGCCGGGCTTTCAGCGTCTACGATGTCGTGTCAACGTTCCCAAATCTCACCGCGATTTATAATGCTACGTATAGACATAAAATAGTCACAATCGGAACGTATTAATCTCGCTGGAGCGTAATGTGCAGGAAGGCTCGCCTGAAAAACCAGGCGTCATCCATCTTTAAACAAGCTTTTTCATAAAACCGGGTTATAAATGTTACATTTAAGACATTTCATGCAGGCGACGCGCCTCTCGCTTCTTTATTTTCAGTAGGTTAGGCGGTAACATATTTTTAATTTACCTGTTGACTTTACACAATAATATATATATAATCTATAGTGATTTTTTAAGTTTTTATGTTCCGCAAAACACCTAAAATAAAACTATAGGAAAGGAGGATGAACAAAAATAAACAACATTCCTTAATTAATTTTGTACTTACTTTATTGGAGGAAAGATGAAAAATTTGCTATTGATCTCAATTTTAATGCTGGCGCTCAGCGGCCTCTTGCTTTCGCAAGATTATGTTGGCCCTGAAAAGTGTTTAAAGTGCCACAACAATCCCGCCCTGGGAGACAAGACAGGGTGGCGCTCCTCCATGCACGCAAACGGCTATTCAGTCGTCATGGACGATTCTTACACGATGCAAGAATTATACGGCGTCATCAATGATTACGATCAAAACGGAATCGACGATTTTCATGACGGCCTGGATTTCAATACCATTTCGAGTGTATTCGATCCTTACAAACCCAACGCACCTGTGTTGGCCTACAGCGCAGAAAATGGCTATACCATGAAAATCGGCGAGGTGACGCATCGCGTGATGATGACTTATGGCGGCAGCGGTTTGTACAAACAGCGTTACATTCTGAAAATTAATACTGCCGAAGGCGCTTCCGCGGGCTATTACGTCTCGCCAATACAATTTAACGAAAAGACGCACGAATATGTACTCTATCATGCTAACGCCTGGTATGATGCCGACAACCAGCCGATCTACAAGCCGACCTCTACGCTTGCCGACGCCGCGCAAAACAGTCGAAACCTTGTCAAAGGCTGCTCAGGCTGCCATTCTCCCCTGATTTCGATATCACAAGACGCCAATGGCGAATGGGTTGGCAGCGGCGCCCCGGTCGAAGACGAAGCCGATTATGAAGGCCTCTCCAACATCTTTGATTTCGACGGCGACGGCCGCCTCGAACAGATCAACACCGGCTGCGAAAACTGCCACGGGCCCGGAGGCGATCACGCCGCGGCGCCGTCCGAAGACAACATCATCAACCCGGCCACGGATATGACCGCGGAGCAGGCGAACAACCTGTGCGGCATGTGCCACTCTCGCGGCAAAAGCCTGCCAAGCGGCATGGTCAGCTATCCGTTTAACGAGGCTGAAATGCAGCCGTGGTTCGTCAAGAATTTGGTGAACGGCGATTATCTCGTCGCCGATCTCTATTCCGACGGCGGCGGCTACTGGGGCGATGGCGTAAACTCACAGAAGCACCATCAACAATTTTACGATTTTTATAAAAGCTCCAAGCCGACCTTTCAATTTCACAACGTCAAATGTTTTGAATGTCATGACGTCCACAACACTACCAAACATCACATAAGAGAGACCGTGGTGGAAGAGGACAGCCTTGGAAATGAAATTACCATCGCCGTCGAAAATGACAACAACACGCTCTGTCTCTCCTGCCACGCGACGCATGGAGATTTTGAGCGCATTCCGGTTGAATGGGTCGCCGAGTATGCAAACAATGTCGACAAAATCGCGGCCGTGGTGAGCGAGCATACAAAGCATCCCTACGATCCCGACGGCAGCGGCGCCTCGCGTTGCTCGAAATGCCATAATCCCAAAGTGGCAAAATCGGCCATCGCTTATGACATCCATTCGCACACTTTTGAGCCCATTCCGCCGCAAAAGACGAAGCTCTATGTCATGCCCAACTCGTGCGCCGTCAGTTGTCACATGAAGGACGGGCTCACTTTTGGCATCGATTTCAGCAACGACGAACTGACGAAATGGGACGAAGAGACGGATGTCGCTCTTGCCGACTCGTTGATGTATTATTACGGTCCCGACGGCAAATGGTGGCAGCACGACGTCACCGG
>JAJRST010000139.1 GCA_024278645.1 bacterium
GACGCCGCGGAGATTTTTGTCAGCGACGGCGCCAAACCGGACGCCGGCAACATCCAGTCCATCTTTGGCGTGGAAAACGTCGTGGCCGTGCAGGACCCGGCTTACCCGGTTTATGTGGATTCCAACGTCATCGCCGGACGCACCGGCGAGTTTGACGAATCGACGGGCCAGTACCGCGGCATTGTTTACATGCCCTGCGTCGAAGAAAACGACTTTTTTCCCGCCCAGCCCGAACAAAAAACGGACTTGATCTATTTGTGCTTTCCCAACAACCCAACCGGCGCCGTGGCCACAAAAGAGGAGCTCAAGACCTGGGTCGATTACGCGCGTCGTCATAAAAGCGTCATTATCTTTGACGCCGCCTATTCGGCGTTCATCAATGACCCGAGCCTGCCGCGCAGCATCTACGAGGTCGAGGGCGCCAAAGAGTGCGCCATCGAGATCAACAGCTTTTCCAAAGTAGCCGGGTTCACCGGCGTGCGTCTCGGCTGGTCGGTTGTGCCTCGGGCGTTGGTCGTCGAAGACGCTCAACCCGGCGTCGTCAATAAATTATGGACGCGGCGGCAGAACACCCTTTTCAACGGCGCATCCAACATTGTTCAGGCCGGCGGCGTGGCCGCGCTTTCCGAAACGGGAATGCGGGAATGCCGGAGTCTCGTCGACTATTATATGAACAACGCCCGCGTTATAAAAACCGGTCTTGAGGCGCTTGGCTATACCTGTTACGGCGGCGACAACGCCCCCTACATCTGGCTGAAAACGCCGAACGGACTGACCTCGTGGGAGTTCTTTGACAAGCTGCTCACCGAGGCGCGCGTGGTCGGCACGCCCGGCTCCGGATTCGGGCCCAGCGGCGAAGGCTACTTTCGCCTGAGCGCTTTTGGCCATGCCGAAGATATTGAGCGGGCGGTGGAGAGCATCAGGAAGAATTTATGATTTTAACCCATTTCCAAAGTCATCGCGAAGGCGGCCCGCCGGTGATAGAGTAATTTTTACGGATCCGACCAATCTCCCTGACAGGGAGATTGCGTCACACTCCCGCCTGCGGGACGCCTGACGCGATCTCAAGCGAAAGAGATGTTCCTTGTATTTGGCATGAATATTATTCCGCGGGCGGGAGTGTTCGCAATGACTTGTATTTTGCTTCTGCAATTAAAAAATCGAGCTTGCCGGATTTGGAATCATCTTTGATTTTTTTATCCCACAAGCTCCAATCCCGCTCAAGAAACCAATCGCGAAGGTTAGTGTAATCTTGTTCAGGCAGCGTTGCAATATCTGATTTCAATTTGTCAATATCAGCATTCATATTTATTAACTCCTTAAAGTACCAACTAAATGTATATTATATAAAATTTCAAAGCAAGTAAAACATTTTTAACCTAGCTTTTGAACGAGGTCAAAATAGATGTCGACATTAGGACAAACCACCGTCACAGCACAAATTATCGCCAAAGCGGCCGAACTGTTCGGCACGCCGTTTTATTTATATGACGAGCAGACCATTCTCAACAAGTGTTACGACGTGCTGAAAATGCCCAACGCTTTCGGACTCGATGTCAGTTATGCAATGAAGGCCAATTCCAACAAAGCGCTGTTGCAGCTCATCACCGGCCTGGGGCTGGACCTGGACGCCAGCTCGCTGAATGAAGCCAAGCGGGCGCACCTGGCCGGCATTCCCTGGTCGCGCATCATGCTCACCAGCCAGGAAGTGCCCCTGGGGCCGGCGCGCGCCGAATTGGAAGAAGCGATGAAAAAAGGGCTGAAATACAACGCCTGCTACCTGCGGCAGTTGGAGCTGGTCGCCGATTTCGCCGCGGTCCACGGCCTCGCCCTGGCCATGCGCATCCATCCCGGCGTGGGCGCCGGCGAGTCGGTCACCCGCAATACCGGCGACAAGTATTCCTGTTTCGGCATCCATTTGAACGACCTCGAAAAGGCGCTGGAACTGGCCACGCGCAAAAAAGTAACCATCGACGTGGCGCACGTACACATCGGCTCCGGCGGCGATCCGCAGCAGTGGCGCGAGAACATCGACCGCCAGCTCGGCTATGTGGAAAAATATTTCCCGAACGTGCACACCGTCAATCTCGGCGGCGGCTTTAAAGAGGCGCGCATGCCCGATGAAAAGCCGGCGGACATCCGGGAGCTCGGCTTGTATGCGCGGCGGAAATTCCATGAATTTTACGAGCGGACCGGCCGCAAGCTGAAAATGGCCATCGAGCCGGGAACCTACATCGTCGCCAATGCGGGCTTTTTGGCGACCGGGGTTTTGGACAAAAAATCGACCGGCGATGACGGCTTTAATTTCATCATCGCCGACGGCGGCATGGAGGCGAACTCTCGCCCGCTGTTGTATGGCTCGCGCCATCCCTTTTACGTCGTTTCAAAATCGGGCCGGCTGCTGTCCTCGGAATTCGACCTCGGCGAACTCTACCCGGAGACGGACTATCGCGTCGTCGTCGGCCGCTGCTGCGAGAGCGGCGATTCGCAAAGCCTGGACGCCCACGGCCACATCATCCCGCGACTGATGGCCAACCCGGAGCTGGACGACTATCTCGTCATCGGCGGCGCCGGCGCTTACGTGTCGTCGATGACGCTGATCAATTACAACTCTTACTTGCAACCGCCGGAAATTTTACTGCGCACCAGCGGCGAGCTGCAAGTCATCCGCGCGCCGCAGCGGCTGGAGCAGATCGTGCAGAATGAGAGGCCGTTGTAGGCGCGGCCTCGGCGACTCCGTCCGATTCGCTGGAAACGAAAATCGCCGATTTTTTATTTGATTATTCGATGAGAATGTATTACTTTGTGATTCGCGAATCGCGAATCACAAACCAGAGGTCGCTATGAAACAACACAAAGGCATGCGTCCGCATGATGTGGTCATCCTGCTTAAAATCGCCGCTTTAAAGGACAAATCCTGGCTAGCCAAGGATTTGGCGCAGTCGTTGTACATCAGCGCCAGTGAGGTAAGCGAATCGCTCAATCGCTCAAAACTGGCCGGACTCGTTTCAGGGGATAAAAAACGGCTGATGAAAAACAATCTGCTGGAGTTTCTGGAGCACGGCCTGCGTTACGTTTTTCCGGCGAAAGCCGGGGCCATCCAGCGCGGCATGCCCACAGCGCACAGCGCACCGCCGCTGAACCAGCTCATTTCAGCGGAAGATTCCTATGTCTGGCCCTGGGCGAAAGGACAAGCTCGCGGTCAGGCGGTCGAACCGTTGCATACCGGGGCGCCGGACGCTTGCGCCAAAGATCCGCTGTTGTACGAACTTTTGGCTTTAACGGACGCCTTGCGTCTTGGGCGGGCGCGGGAAAAACAGCAGGCTGTAGAAGCATTGCATCAACGGATTTTGTAGAATGAATTTCACACGAATAAATGGAAAAATGTGTGCTGCATACGAAAGCACAATGCACCCAGGCTATTGAAGCCATTGCCTACGCATTAGGAGATTTAAACGACCAAGTCGTTTATGTAGGCGGAGCAGTCGCAGGATTATATGTCGACGACCCCGGCGCCCCCGAAGTGCGTCCGACCAGGGACGTGGATATCGTTGTGGAAATCGCTTCGGCACATCATCTGGAAGAGTTACGGCAAAAGCTGGCGAAACGCGGCATCCATTTTGCAAGTGATGAAAATGTAATATGCCGTTTTACCTATCAAAATATTCCACTTGATGTGATGGCCACAAAAGAGATCGGTTGGGCGCCTGCCAACCCATGGTTTCACAAGGGATTTAAAAGCGCTCAAATCCATCGCCTTGGGAATATTCAAATCAAAATTATGCCGTTGGCCTATTATCTGGCGGCAAAACTTGTCGCTTTTAAAGACAGGGGCGGCGACCCTAGAAGCAGCCACGATTTTGAAGATGTTGTCTATATTCTGGACAATCGAACGACACTGGTCGCCGATATTTTGGAATCGGATGATGATGTTAAATCTTTTTTAATTTCCGAATTTAACGCTGTGCTAAGAGATGCGTCCCTGCGGGAAGCGGTACTGGCGCATCTTGAACCGGCGACGCAAACGGAACGGTATGAAATGCTTGTTGGTAAGTTACAAAAGATTATCGATGGGTTGTCATGAAACAGCCGGAACGACCTTTTGAGAATTGACGAAAGCTCAAAACTGTTTATTTGCCTGCAAAGACATCGAGAGCATCAGTTGCAACAAGGTTGTACGCAAGCCCGCGCCTGATGGCCAACCCGGGACTGTACGACTATCTGATCATCGGCGGCGCCGGCGCTTATGTCTCTTCGATGACGCTGGTGAATTACAATTCCTATTTGCAGCCGCCGGAAATCCTGCTGCGCACCAGCGGCGGACTGCAAACCATCCGCGCGCCGCAGCGGCTGGAGCAGATTGTGGAAAATGAGAGGCCGCTGTAACAGCGGCCTCGATAAAAGCTCACCTCAACAACAGCATTGCGCGAGTCAAGCTTTTACCCCCAACCTTTAGTCGATAAAAATACTGTCCGCTTGCCACAGTGCGGCCAAACTGGTCGCGAGCATTCCACACGGCGGCATGACTGCCGGCCATGCGCTTTTCATTGACGAGCGTGCGCACATGGCGACCCAGGAGATCATAAATATCCATTTCCACATAGGCGGATTGCTCGAGAGAAAAATGAATCGTTGTGCCGGGATTGAACGGGTTCGGATAGTTCTGCTTTAGCAAAAACGTCGCCGGGATGCTTTCATCCTCATGCTCAACGCCGGTGAGAACGATGGCGTTGCGATACACGCCGTCGCCGGCCGAACCCGCGAATATTTGTCCGCTTTGCTGCACAGCAAGCGCGGTGATGTTCGTCCCGTCGAGACCGTCGCTCATCGCCTGCCACGTATCGCCGTTATCCCTGGAAATGGCGACATATCCAAAGGCGCCGGCAAACAGATCGCCGGAAGCGGCGACTGCCAAAGTCAATATCGACATCGTCGGCAGCCCTTCATTGACCTCCACCCAATTATC
>JAJRST010000009.1 GCA_024278645.1 bacterium
CAGCCGCTGCTGCTGTTGTCGCTGTTTGCCGTCGCTTTCGCCCTGGGCATCTTTGTTTACGTGATGACCAAAAAGGTCCGGTTTGACAACGTCTATCTCGGCGGCATGCCGGCGCTGGAAAAGTTTCGCGTCAGCGGCGCCGCTTTTTATAACGAGATTCGCAACATGCGCGGCCTCAAGGGCCTGTACAACGCCGCCGAACGGCAGACCTTTGACGCCTATGATGTCGGCGAAAAGTCCTCGCTGGCCCTGTCGCGCCTGTTCGCCAAAGCGCACCCCGGGCTGCTGCCGCTTTA
Organism: bacterium; assembly: GCA_024278645.1. Classification (GTDB taxonomy): domain Bacteria; phylum Zhuqueibacterota; class Zhuqueibacteria; order Residuimicrobiales; family Krinioviventaceae; genus JAJRST01. The sequence continues at coordinate 297 of JAJRST010000009.1, forward strand.
TGTGCTGTTCATTGTGCTGGGCGTGGCGGCGCTTTTGGTAGTTCTCTAAGTCATCGCGAGGAGCGAAGCGACGAAGCGATCTCTTGCGGAAGAGATCGTTTCAAAGATAGAAAAGACTATAGACGACGAGTTGGTTTTTTATGATTTAAGAATGATGATTAACTATTTTTGATTTAAGAAGTGAAAAAACTTTGTAAATCATAAATCGCCGTTCCTTGTTCTTCAATCAAATTGCTTGGCGAAAAAGATGATTTGAGAATGACGAATTGACCCGATCCCGGACGACTCTCAAGGGCGATCAGCGAACGACGCCGGCAAAACTTGCTTGATCATCCCCCGTGAGGGATCGGGTCAATGGTTGGCATTTTGATTGACGATTTTAGATTATATCAATTAAACCGCCGGTTAGCCGGCAAAAAATTATTAACACAAAAAGCAAACTGGAGTCAAAAAATGCCTGTCGAAACATGGCTCATTTTCACCCTCGGTTTCATGATTCTCGGCTCGATCGTGGCGCTGGAGATCAGGGACATCCTGTCGGCGATCATCGCCATCAGCGTCGTCGGTCTGGGCGTGTCCATGGCGTTTCTCTTTCTTCAGGCGCCGGACCTGGCCATCGTGCAGTTCCTGTTCGAGATTTTCGCATTGATCATCCTGGTCCGGGCGTTCATCGACAAGAAGAATCATCAATTCGAACCCTCGTCGAGCAGCATGGTGATGACCATCGTCGGCGTCGTTGCTATAGCGGTGATTTTTATGCTCAGCATTCCGATGTTTCGTCTGCTGCCGCCCTTTGGCGAACCGCTGATGAGTGTGTCGCAGCATTACCTCGATTTCGGCGCATCGGAAACCGGCGCCGCCAACCTGGTGGCCTCGATCATCCTGGACTATCGCGCCTACGATACTCTCGGCGAAGTAACCGTGCTGTTTACCGCCATTCTCGGCGCGTTCGCCATTTTGCGCACCACGGCCAAACACAAGACAGCGGGAGGAAACGATGAATAACCACGGTATGACGCTCATTGTCAAAACGGTCACCCGCATTACGGTGTGGATGATTCTGCTTTATGGTTTCTACATCATTCTGCACGGCCATCTCACGCCCGGCGGTGGATTCGCCGGCGGCGTCATCATCGCCCTGGCCTTTCTCAACGTGCTGCTCGCCTATGGCCGCAAATTCACGCAAGAGTGGCTGAACATCCACCTCCTCGAAACCGTGGAATCGCTGAGCGCCCTGCTTTTCGTGGTCATGGGCGTTATCGGCGTGGTCATTGGCGGCTCGTTTCTGGCCAATTTTCTTAGCAAGGGGGCGCTGTTCCATCTGGTCAGCGCCGGGACGATCCTGCCGCTCAACATCATCATCGGCTTTAAAGTGGCGATGTCGCTTTTCCTGGTGGTGTGGGTGCTGGCCGGCGTCAAAATGTCGAAAGGAGGCGAGGCATGACGGTTTACCTGCTCTGTTTTGCGCTGTTTCTCGTCGGACTGTACGGCGTGATCGCCAAGCGCGATTTGATCAAAATCATCCTGTCCATCGGCATCATGGGCTATGCGGTGAACCTTTTTCTCATTTTGTTCGCCTACAAACGAGACGCGATTTACCCGATTCTGACGCCCGGCGCGGCGCCGCAGGTCATGGTTGATCCGCTGCCGCAGGCGCTGGTGCTCACTTCCATCGTCATCGAACTTGGAACCACGGCGCTGCTCGTCGCCCTGGCGGTACGGCTGTATCAAAAATACGGGACCTTTGACATTACAAAAATCAGGAGGTTGCGAGGATGATGCTGCCATATTTTGTCATAATTCCATTGTTCGCGGCCTTTGTCATCACGCTCATCGCCGGTAAAAAGGATGTGTGGGGCATTGCGCTCGCCGTGCTGTCCAGCGCCGTTTTGTTGATTCTGGCAGTCGTTGAATTTTGGCGCCTGGACGGCCAGACGCTCATCTACGAAATGGGCCATTGGCGGCTGCCCTTCGGCATCGCCCTGGTGCTGGATTCGTTTTCCGGCTTTATGCTGATCGTCGTCAATCTCATCGCCTTGACCTCGTGTCTGTTCTCCGCGCAATACATCCGTCATCTTGGCCGGGATTTCAAATATTACGCCCTGTTCATGTTCATGCTCGCCGGCATGAACGGCGTCGTTCTCACCGGCGATATTTTCAATCTCTACGTGTTTATGGAGATCGCGCTGCTGGCGGCGTTTGCGCTGGTGGCGTTCGGCTGCCGCGCCGAGGAGTACGAAGCGGCGTTCAAATACGCGGTCATGGGCGCCGTGTCGTCGTCGATGATTCTCATCGGCATCGCCGTGCTCTACAGCGCCACATCGACGCTGACCATGGCGCGCATCGCCGAGGCGGTTCCGGCGCTGCCGCCGCCGGTTGTGCTGTGGGTCGGCGCACTGTTCCTCGCCGGATTCGGACTCAAGGCCGCGGCCATGCCCTTCCACGCCTGGCTGCCGGATGCGCACAGCTCGGCCCCGGCGCCGATCTCGGCCATGCTCTCCGGCGTGCTCATCAAAGTGCTCGGCGTTTACGCCCTCACACGCATCTTTTTCAATGTGCTCGGCGCGCCGAATGTTTTCCTGGCCATCTTTATCATTATTGGCGCGGCCTCGATCTTGATCAGCGGCTTTTTGGCCATTGTTCAGTGGGACGTCAAG
>JAJRST010000140.1 GCA_024278645.1 bacterium
AGCTCAGTACGACGCCAAAGTGAAGGAATTAAAACAACTCAGCGTCCAGATGAGCGCAGCCGGAATTACGGCAGATGAGTATAACAAATTGAAAGAGCAATACGACGCTTTACAGGCTGAAATTACCAAACTTAAAGAAGCGCTGAACGCCGATCAGGAATACACAAAGAAAATGAACGAGGCCAAACGGGCCTACAATGAAGGCAACACGCTTTTTAAGCAGGGGCAATATCAATCGGCGATCGCGGCTTATGAAAAGTCGCTGAGCCTTGATCCGAACAACTCCAGGGCCTATCAAGGGAAAGGTTTGGCGCTCGCCAAATTGCGCAAGTATGCGGACGCTATCGCGGCTTATAAAAAAGCGGTGGAGGTCGACCCGACCAACTTTGGCGCCTGGGCTGCGATGGGAAAAGCTTATTATGACCAGAAACAGTATGACAACGCTATCGAAGCCTACCAGAAATCGGTCGAAATAAAGCCGGATCGTGATAAGAATATCTACATGTTGGCGACCTGTTACAGCCGTAAAAAGGATTATAAAAACGCCATCAAGTACTACACAATGGCCACCCAGGTGAATCCCAATTACTACAGAGCCTTCAATAGTCTGGGCGTCGCTTACCTGAACGATGGTCAGGTCGAAAATGCCATTCAGGCGTTTGAGATGGCGATTTCTATCCGCGACAACTATGATGAAGCTTACTACCGTCTGGCGGCGGCGAACAATAAAATAGGCCGCTATCAGGAGGCGCTGAACGCCGCCCAGGCTTGCTTAAAAGTGACGCGAAAATTCAAAGGCGCCGCCAATTTTGAAGCGGGCTATGCCTCGAAAAAGCTTGGCAGGTTGGAGGAAGCGAAAAAGTATTTCCAGGCGGCGGCTACGGATCGCCAATGGCGCAAATCCGCCGAGTATGAACTTGATTTGCTTTCACGCGGCTTGTAAAAGCCATTGTATTCGCTTTTTTAAAGCCCACTCTTTTTAAAAGGGTGGGCTTTTGTCATTTAACATGTCAAGGGAGTGAATGGAAATGCAGGATTGTTCACGTCGAAAGTTCTTGGTAAAAAGCGCTGCTTTTATATCGGCGGCCTCTGCTTTTGATCTGTTTGCCGCCCCGTCTCTAACGCCGCTTGTCGAAACAAGAAATGCTTCGCCGGCGCAACTGGTCGGAAAAGCCGTGGAAATGCTTGGCGGTATGGGGGCTTTTGTAAAACCGGGGCAGTCCGTGCTCATCAAGCCCAATATTGCGTGGGATCGCGTGCCGGAACAGGCCGCAACCACCAACCCGGATATTGTGGCGCACGTTGTGAAAATGTGTCTGCACGCGGGTGCAAAAAAGGTGAGGGTGCTTGACCGCACTTGCAACCAGGCCCGACGATGTTACAAGCGCAGCGGCATCGAAGCGGCGGCGAAAAAAGCCGGGGCCGAGGTGCGCTTTGTCGTCGACAGCCGTTTTCGAGATGTCGCCATTCTACAAGGCCGTTCTATCAAGACGTGGCCCGTCTATAAGGATGCTTTGGAATTTGATGTGCTCGTCAATATCCCGATCGCCAAAACGCACTCTGTTTCCAGGGTCACTCTCGGCATGAAAAACCTCATGGGATTGCTCGGCGGCGACAGGGGAGAGCTGCACAAAAATTTCGATGAAAAAATAGTCGATATAAATACAATCCTTCGTCCGGCTTTGACAATTGTCGACGCCTACCGTGTCTTGATGCACAACGGTCCTTCCGGGGGAAGCCTGGATGATGTCGCCGAAAAGAAAACGGTAATCGCCGGCAGCGATCCGGTTGCCGTGGACGCTCATGCCGCTTCCTTATTCGGTATAAAAGCGCAAGAGTTGCCGTTTCTCGTCAATGCTTCGAAACGTGGTCTTGGACAGATAGATGTCGACAAGATGCGACTGAAAACATTTGACTTTCGCGCTTAATTTAGCCATTTTTAATTTCGAAATAATTGGTTTTGCTAATCAAGACTTTTTCGTTGAGCATTCATGAGACGATCTCGTCGAATTTCACAACTTTTATTTCTTACGCTGTTCGTTCTCCTGTTTCTGTTGACGCGCTATCCTTATAAAGCATGGACGCCATCCGATATTTTTGTTCAATCGAGTCCGCTCTCCGCGCTGGTCGTGTTGTTGGCCAGCCGATCTTTTTATATCGCCATGCTAATCGCCGCGGGGGTGCTGCTGTTGACCGTGCCCCTCGGCCGTTTTTTTTGCGGCTGGATTTGCCCGCTTGGAACTATTATAGACGCCAACGACAAGCTTTTCAAACACCGGGAGCGACAAAGCGGGGGAGCGCGCCTGCGACGAGTGAAATATTTCATTCTGATTTTCGTGCTTACGGCGGCTCTTTTTTCCGTGCAACTGGGCGGCTACGTCGATCCGTTGGCGTTGCTGTGGCGTTCGTTTACCGTCGTTGTCTACCCGGTCGGCGTCTTCATTCTTTCAGGCTTGTTTCACGCGCTCTTTAGCATGGGAGTTTTTGAAGACGCCGTCTATTCCCTGTATGACATGGCGCAAAGAACAATCCTGCCCATTGAGCAGCCCCATTTTCAAAACGGCGGATTGATTCTGCTCATCTTTACCGCGATTCTTGTACTTGCCTTGGCGTCTCGACGCTTCTGGTGCCGCAACCTGTGTCCCCTGGGGGCGCTGTTGGGCTTTTTTTCAAAGCATCGCCTCACCAAACGCGTCGTCGACGAGTCGTGCAACCGGTGCGGCGTTTGTTTGAACTCGTGCCGCGTGAATGCCGTCGGCGATGACTTTGTATCCACGAACATCGTCGAATGCATCGAATGCGGCGAATGTATGGACGTCTGCCCGGAGGGCGCCATTCGCTATTCGTTTGGCCTCAATCCGCCGGGCGCGGTGGATTTTTCCCGCCGCCGTGTTTTACAGGCCGGTTTGCTCGGCTTTTCCGGCGTTGCTCTTGCAAAAACCGTCGGCGTAAACAGGAATGATGATCGGGCGGTCATTCGTCCCCCTGGCGCCCTGGAAGAAGAGAAATTCCTTGACGCCTGCATCCGCTGTCAGGAGTGCGTTAAAATTTGCGCTTCAACGGGCGCCGGTCTGCAGCCATCCCTCCTGGAAACGGGGTGGGAAGGCGTATGGACGCCCGTGCTGGCGCCGCGGTTGGGCTACTGCGAGTTCAACTGCGTCCTCTGCGGCCAGGTCTGCCCGACCGACGCCATCCGCGAGCTTTCCCTGGCGGAAAAGCAAAAGTTGAAAATCGGCCGCGCTGTTTTTGATAAAAACTTGTGCATTCCGTGGGCCGAGCATAAAGACTGCCTGGTGTG
>JAJRST010000141.1 GCA_024278645.1 bacterium
TGGCGCATAAGCGTCCTTCAACGCTGGGCCCAAGGCACAAAAGTGATTTACAACCCGACGGGGCTGCCGACTCGCGAAGTCAGAACGATCTATTATTGGGTCAATAACTATTCGACGAGCATGAGATTGAACAAGACCATCCCCATCACCGGAAGGCTTGCCGTTCGAATTTACATGGATGTCAACAATCTGTTCAACTATCGGGCGCTAAACCTTGGCTCTCTTAATTCCGCGCAAAAAGAGCTGTACCTCACACAGTATGTGGACGAAGAAGGCGGTTTCGGCAAAAAGATCGGCGAATACGAGGATGCCAACGGCGCCAACGTGTTTACGGAAAACTGGGTAGACAGCAAAGGCGCCACGCGAGCGCCCATCGCACCGGAAAAAGACTTTGCGCTCTGGTTCAATCCGCGCTCTATTCTTTTCGGCCTTAAACTGGAGTTCTGACATTCTTGTGCGTTTAATGATTTTTAAGCTGCTAAAATAAAAAGAGGATTTAAATATGAAACGAATAATTCTAATTGCAAGCATTTGCGCACTGCTTTTGTCCATTCTCGGCGAGACGGCCCTGGCCAACACCGGCCTGGCTTTCATGAGAATAGGGCGCCTGTGGGCAATTGCCGAGTATGACGGCGCTGAAGGCTGGGGCGGCCAATACGCCTGGCCGGGTGGACGAGTACGCTTCCCCGACTCGGGCATTCGCCAGTTATGGGGCGGCAATGTCAGAAAACTCGGCACATTGGCAGGCTGCACCAATTGGACAGGCCCAAACGAAAAACTTTATCCTTTCTGGACCTCCGGAATGTATCGCACTTATGATTATGACTACAACCCCTTCTGGTCCGGGCAGGAAGCGCTCACTTATGTTATGCCCGTAACCCAGGTGACCGTACAACGATGGGCGCCGCCGAACGTTTTAGTCAACGGCGTCAATATCATTGCCGACGGCGGCGACAAGTTTTTGACGGTGCACGACGGCAATACCGCCATCGACGAGAACCTGGTTACGGAAAGAGCCATAAAAAGCGTGTGGCGCTATTCCATGGGCGTTGAATACGAACGCTGGATGTATGGCTATAGCAACAAGAAACACCAGGATTATGTTCTTTACGACATCACCTTGACCAACAACGGCAAGGTTTACGGCCTTCTCGGAGATACGCCGCAGACGTGGCCGAATCCCCAATGGCCATATATCCTGGAAAATCAAAAGATCGAAAACTTTTGGTGGGCGCAGACGGAAAACCCGTGGAACTCCGCTTTGGGCAGAAGCAAATCCTTCGGCGCCGACGACGCCGTCGGCGAGTTCATCGAACCCTTTGCCGATCAAGGCATCAACCGAAGGTTCTATCTCTTTTATGACGGCGACAAGGAAGGCAACGGCGTCAAGGACTGGGGCGACCCCAGCATCGACGAACGATGGGTTGAATTGCTGTCGCCGGCATGGATCGTCATGGGTGCCTTGCACGCTGACAATTCGCCGACCGACAAGAGCGATGATACGGAACAGCCGAGAGCCACAAACATCAAACATGAACGCGACTTTGATCTTGGCAAAAAAGTGAAAACCATGCAGGATCAATACCAGGCCTTTTTCGTCGACGGCCAGCACTGGCCCCTGAACACGCCGCATCGCGACATCGATCCGGCGATCACGCGTCCGAGCGGCTATACTTGTTTTGGCCCCTACGACATGAATTTCGGCGAATCCGTAAACATCACCTACGTGATCGCCGCCGGCGGCATTAGCCATGAGCTTTGCGTCGAATACGGCAAAAAAGCGTGGGACGCCGGCTATACCGGCGCCATTATGGACGAGATTGAACAAGTCTTTAAAACCGGGCGCGATTCCGTTCTCAAAACCCTGGAAATCGCCAACTGGAATGTGAACGGCGACAAAGGCGGTCGTGCGAAATTCGACGTTACCGATGCGCCGCGTCCTCCGGCGAACCTGTGGGTGAGCACGGAAGGCGATAAGATCAAAATAAAGTGGTCCGACGAATCCAGAAACGATCCCGATTTCGACTCCGGCGTCATCGACTTTGCCGGCTATCGTCTCTACAAGGCGACCGGCGCCCGCGACAGCACCTATCGCGTCATTTACGACGGCACGGCAAACGAATACCTGGACGAGGATGTCAGTCCCGATTTTCAGTACTTTTACTATGTCGTTGCATACGATGACGGCACGCAGAACTGGGAAGAACCCGGCGTGTCGCTGGAAAGCGGCAAGTACTATTGCTGGACCGGTTGGGCGCCCAACGGCGTCATGCCGGCGACCGCTTCCATTACCTCCAGCGCCAAGCTGGCCGACATCAGGGTAGTGCCCAATCCCTACAGCGCCGCCGGCAAAACTTATCCCGGCGAGAAAGACAAGATCGTCTTTACCGGATTGCCCGGCGAATGCACGATCAGAATCTATACCAGCAACGGCGATTTTGTTCACAAGATTGAACACACCGACGGCAGCGGCAGCGAGTCCTGGGAATTGCGCACGGATTACAACCAGTACATCGTCAGCGACGTTTATATTTACACCGTCGAAAGCGACCTCGGCGACCATGTTGGCAAGTTCATCGTCATCCGCTAAACCAATGGTCAGCTATTACAGGTTATCCCAAGCTCAAAATGGAGGCATTACTCATGAAGAAACACTTCTTAATATCTATAATCCTGCTCACCTTCTTGCTTGCCATGCCGGCTGATGCGAAAATGAAAAAACTGGGACAAGCGGGATTGTCCTTTCTCAACATCAGCGGCAGTGCAAGAGCGGCGGGTATGGCGGATGTTTTCACATTTGCCAAAAACGACCTCGCCAGCGTTTTTTACAATACAGCGGGCCTGGCGACGGTGGAAAAACGCGCGTTCTATTTCAACCTGACCAACTGGATTGCGGATATGAGCGTCGCCAATATGGCCGTTTCATGGAACACGCAACAATACGGCACTTTTGCGCTTCACGCCCAGATGATGGACTATGGCACAATCAACGGCACCGCCATTTCCGATACGGATCCGCGCGGCTATTCGGATGTCGACGTCGGCTCGGTGGCCGGTATGGCGGTTGGCCTGGGCTACGGCATCAGCATGACCGACAAGTTTTCCATTGGCGGCAATATTAAATATGTCAGTCAAAAACTGGGTCAGAACGACACCTATGTCGGCGACGCCATCGAAACGGTGGGCAAGACGAACGGCGTGGACGCCGTCGCCTTTGATTTCGGCACCATGTACGACACCGGCATCAGGAGCGTGCTGTTGACCATGACCATTCGCAACTATTCGAAACAGTTGTTATATGAAAATGAAGAGTTCCAGATTCCGCAAACCTATCGTATCGGCCTTTCGGCCGAGCTATTCGAGCTTTTTACGGCATCTCGCAATGAAACGCATTCGGCCACGTTTGCACTGGAAGCGGTGGACCCCGTGGATCGTCCCGAATATGTCAATTTCGGCGTCGAGTATTCCATGATCGATCTGCTGTCGGTGCGCGTCGGTTGGGCGACGCAGCGGGCGCAGGATGGAACAGGCGGCCTGTCGGCGGGCGCCGGCTTTAAGCTGAACACAGCCGGATTCGCCGGACGCATTGATCTCTCCTACTCCAGCCACGGCGCCGTTTTGGGTTCCGTCACACGCCTGTCGTTGCAGGGCGCTTTTTAAGCAGAATTGAATCCAAAGTGGATTTTAAATAAAAAAAGTCTCGCGGAAGAATATCCGCGAGACTTTTTTTTGTATCGTAAATTGTATGGCTAAATCAAAATAACTATACAGGCGTAAAGAGATCAACAGGGAAATTATCTTGTACAGATCTGTACAAATCGCTACAACGCCAGTTGCAGCCCCATCTGCCGAATCGCCTCCCGTTTGCCGGCTATATCGGCGGCGCGGTAAATTTTCTCGCATGTGTTGTAAAACCGGGTCTTTGCGACATCAGCTTCGCTTGAATTTCGCGGCAGGGACATCACGGATTGGATGTAAAGATGCTCCGACATATAGTCGATCAGTTCATCGTCATTGCTGGATGAAAAACCGGTAATCGCCAGCAGCGACGCCGCCAACGCTTCGCCCGTTTCGACGCCCATCGATTTTGTTTTTTCTTTTCTCACGTTTGTCTCCGTTTCTTTTATCACACAATCACATATTTTCAAAGAGATCGGTCTGCACGGCGCTTTTCAGCGCCCGCTCTTCTTTTTCAAGTGCTTCAATACGGTCGTCCAGGGACGACAGGAGCATCAAGTGGTCGCCGGACATCAGCTTGACGGCGAATTCTTTTTCGATGAGTTGCAGCGTCTCGTCAAGATTGGTTGCCTTGTCGCGCAACAGTTCCAGGTCCTTAAAATTTGCCCAGTATTTATCCCAATCCGGCAGCGTCTTTTTTGCCATAATCGCCTCCTGTTCGCCTTTTTCGCACCACAAGCAGAGCGTCATGCCGCTTCCACATACGCCGGCAGAGCCTCGCCCGGATGGAACTGATCGTGGAACTCTTCCTTGACAAAATCACGAATGGCGGCGATAATTTTTTCCTTCCATTCGATCAAGTCTTCCTTCCAGCTTTTCAGTTCAAAGCTGAGCAAAGCGCCCTGTTCATAGTGATCGTAAATGTTGCAATCTATACTGTCCCAAAGTTTTTCAATTTCTCCGGACAGTTCGTCGTTATGAAACCGAATATACTTGAAAAATTCGTCATAAGACAGTTCAAAATTGTCATATAACGTCTCAAAGGCCTGGTTGACATCGGCAAGCGTTTTTTCCATCAATTCGGCGGGGTTCTCCAATTCCTTGACTTCGAAAAGGTTGCCGTCCAATTCGTTCATCAAAACAGTCGTTTTATTTTCGCTTTTCATCATCGCTCATCCCTTCCTTTAGAATGAGACCTCAAAGGTCTTGAAGACCTCCGAGGTCTTTGGTTAAAACTTTCTCAGCAGCCCGCTGACAATGCCGATGATATGGAAATTGGGATAATCACGCTCCACGTAGATCGGCTGCATGTTTGGATTCTCCGGCTGCAGGCGAATGCGGTCATGCTCTTTGTAAAAGCGCTTTACTGTCGCTTCGTCATCCAGCAGGGCGATGACGATATCGCCGTTGCGGCAGGTTTGCGTTTGCCGCACCACCAGGATGTCGCCGTCGCGAATGTCGGCGTCGATCATGCTGTGGCCTCGAACGCGCAGCAAAAAAGACTCCGACGGCCCGGCCCACTCGGAGTCGATGAACATGTCGCCCTCTTTTTCCTCGTAGGCCAGTTGCGGCATGCCGGCCTGCACCTGTCCGAGAATCGGCAGACTGCGCACGCGATCTTCATGCAAATCGCCCTGGTCGACGATGCCCAGCGAGCGCGACTTGCGGCCATCCTTGACCAGGTGTCCCTTTTCCCGCAATATCTGTAAAATCTTGTGAATGCCGGCCGTGGACGACTGGCCGAACATCTCCGCCAGTTCGCGCACCGTGGGCGGAAAGCCGTTTTGCGCCTGAAAATCCCGAACCGCTTGCAGCACTTTTTCCTGTTTTGGCGTTAATTGTGTCGACATAGGTGAACATCTTTTTTTAATAGTGAACATTTGTTTACTTATTATAAGAAATATATGAACACTTGTCAAGTCTTTTTTTAATATTATCGAAAATGATTACTCTATTAAATCAGCAAAACAATTATTATCTCGATAAAAATACAAGCCTTGGACTATGAATAATTAAATGATCGATTATAGAATGATCAATGCACAGCCATATTTTTAAGGCTTAAACCGCAGAGAGCACAGAGGTCACAGAGGTTAAAATATATAAAAACATATACTTCATTCCTAAATAATAACTTGACCACTCGGCGTTCTTTGCGTTCTCGGCGGTTTTAGAAACAATCAAACCTTTGAGATTGACTGAACTAAAAAGTAATCATTTTATCGAAAAAACCGGGGAAATCGCAAATGGCAAATTTCGAACCTCAAATAACAAATTCCAGATGGTAAAATTCTTATAACTTTATTCCCTCCTGCCTAGGCTGCGCCACAATGTGCGTTCGTTTTGTTGAAAACCCGCCACACAGCACAGGGCGGGCGATCAGAGGCATCGGCTTAACTACCATAATCAACCTGCTGTTTCTTATCAACATACATTCCGTCAAACAGAACACCCGAATTCTCTGGCATTCCTTTTGCTAAAGTTGTGACGAAAAAAATAACTCAAA
>JAJRST010000142.1 GCA_024278645.1 bacterium
AAGACTGGCCCTGGTCGCCGTCCCGCCCCTGGGCGTGCTGCTTGTTTTTGGTCCTCAAATTGCTAAAGTCTATTTCGGCGCCAATTATGCGGAAGCCGGCGTTTATATGCAGATCGTCACCGTTTGGATGTTTTTTCAGTTCATCAATTCGCCGATCAGCTCGACGTTCACCATCATCAATAAGCAGGAAGTCGGTTTTGTTTTAATCGTGTCGTCGCTTTTTCTGCGGTTTTTCGCCATGGTGTTGTTCAGCGGAACAGCCAGACAAATGCTCGTCGCCTTGTCCATTGCGGCGGGCTTGTTTTATTTGGCCTACAATGTTTCCATCTATTTTTTCATCAAACTATTAAAAGAGTGAGTGCATCGTGTCAAAGCTCATCTATTTTTTTCTGAGAATTCTCGCCGGGCCGGCTTTTGCCGATGAAAAATTTCCGGCGGATAAAATGTTAAAGCATTTTTTTTACCAAAAAATTTTACGAAAGAATGCCCGTGTCCCTTGGCCGGTGCACCCAACATCTGTGTTTAAATCTCCGGAAAAGATCCGACGGGGAACACGATGTCCGGGGTTGGCCCCCTTTTGTTACATCGATGCCAGAAACGGAATAATCATCGGAAGGAACACCTGGATCGGGCCACGCGTCAGTCTAATCAGTATGAATCATGACATCAACGATTATACACAGTATTCACCCAGTCCCCCAATTAAAATAGGCGATAATTGTTGGATCGGCGCCGGTGTGATTATAACGGCAGGAGTAGAGCTGGGAGAGCACACCGTCGTTGCAGCCGGTTCCGTGGTAACAAAATCATTTGACGGAGATGTATTAATCGGAGGCGTACCGGCTAAAATCATCAAAAAGTTAGAACAGTACAAAGGGGAGGAGTTATGAAGTACTTTGTCTTTTTACTCATGACAACAATGTGTGTGGCGTCCCAAGCTCCCGGCGGTAATGTCTCTTTATGGATGGCGACGGCGATTTTATTCAATTGTTTGAGCCTATAATCGACTTTTCTCCATTTACAATTGAAGTGTGGGCTTTGATGTTTTCCCCCGGCGGCGGCGTTTACCGGGAAAACTGCATGTTTGAGCAGAGAAGCAAAGGGACAGGTTTTGGGGCGGCAACGGTGACGCTTCTTGCTAAAAATGCTCATGAAGATGAGGCCAGTTTCGAGTTGCGTGATAGCGCGAGCGACAGGATAAAACTTGCAGGCCCAATTCAAAATTTGATGCAATGGCATCATTACGCAGGTGTCGTTAGCGACAATGTGATAAAGTTTTATATTGATGGTTATCTTGTCAGTTCTTTTTCATTCCAATTTTCCGGGACCTTTAATGACGGCATCGATAATATTGATATCGGCCGCCATGCTTGCCACAACATCGTCGCCGGCTATTTCAACGGCTTTATCGACGAAATGCGCATCTGGAACTATGCCCGCAGTGAAAATGAGATACGCGCCGGCATGCATACGGTCGTCGATCTCGAGGACCGGGAGGCGATGAGCCGCTTGCTCGCCTACTGGCGTTTCGACGATTTTTACGAATTCTGGAAAGACGGCGTGCAATACGTCGGCGTCAAGGACTTGTCCGGCAATGAGCATCACGGCGCCTTTGTGGACGACGCCTGGCTCAAGCCCGCGGACGAGTCGCCGAGAATCGTGCCGCTCGTCGATTTCGATCTGCTGTCGCCGCCCGACGGCTCGACGGTGTATACGGATTCGCCGATGCTGCGCTGGCAGAGCGCGACGACGGCGGAACACTTGCTCAACAATGAGTTGACCTATTTCATCTTTGTGGACGCAATGCCGACCTTTGATTCGCCGTTGGAATTGACCACGTTCGGCAATCAAACATCCGTTTGGGTTTCCGATTTGCAGGACGGCGACTATTACTGGACCGTCAAGGCCCGCAATGGCGCGGGGGAAGAAAAGTGGAGCAACGGCGCCGGGCAGTTTCATGTCAGCATTCTCACCGGCGGGCCGACGAAGCTTTCCGAGCAGTTTGTCCTTTGGCGGAACTATCCCAACCCGTTCAACCCGCAGACGACAATTCGCTTTTACCTGCCCTTCGAGTCAAATCTTTCCGTGATTATTTATGACGTCCATGGCCGCATCGTCAAAACGGCTCTCGATGGATTGGCGGGAACCGGCATGTACAGTTACACCTGGCGCGGAGAGAATGAAGATGGAGACGCGGTGAGCGCCGGTGTGTATTTTTACAAAGTGGTTTACACGGCGCCCGATGGCTCGCAATGTTCGAGCATCAAAAAGATGACGCTGCTGAAATGAGCACAATCTTTTGCTGGATTTTATGAGCAAAACATCTTATTTTTAAAAAAACTGTTTAAAATAATCGGGTGGGTATTGTGGCATCGGAAAAAAACTCTGAATCTTTTTCTCGCAGGATTTCGCAGCTCATTAGTCGTTATGCTATATGGCCGACATTTTTTACGGCAATGCTTTTGTTGCTTGTCTTTTATCACCAGTACATTTTAACGGAATCGCAGGGCGGTCGGCTTTTTATCCCCATCCAGACTCTCTTGCAGCCGGACCAGGCGCCGATCTGGAACCCCAACCTGAATGGCGGCATGCCGATTTGGGGCAGCGCCGCGGAACTGGCGCGAATTAACGTCATCGATTCGGCGCTTTTTTCAGCTTTATACTCCATTCGCGCATTCGTGCCGGATGTCAAGTTTTTATACATGTTTCTTAATTTGCTCGCCTTTTGCGGTTTTATGTTCGCCCTGGCCCGTAAAAATAAAATTGCACCGTTGCCGGCCGCTTTTGTCTCCATCATCATTTTGTTCATACCGCAATACGTCGTCAGCATAAAAAGCGGCGCCTGGAACGACATCCTGGCGCTGACGCTGATGCCGGCCGTCTTGTTGTTCGTACAACTGATGTTTGAACATCGACGGCTCTTGTGGTTCGCCTTGGCCGCTTTGGCCTTTGCTTTTCAACTGTTGCGCGCCAGCGCGGTCGTATCATTAATCACCATTGTTTTTATGCTGGCGCTGTATGTTGTCACCATCATTTCCAAACGGTGGGAAAGGCCCTTTGTCGTCATCCTAAAACGCGGCGTTTTGCTCCTCGGCGTCTTTGCCGCGGGGCTTTTGGCGTCGGCTTATGTTTACGCACCCTTTGCTGAATTTTTACGCTATGCGCACATCGATCCGGCGCTGCAGCCGCTTTCGTTGTCCGACCTGCTGTTGTTTTTGATGCCCTCCTTTAATGGCGCCGTTGTCCGGTCAACGCATCACTTTGCCATGTATGCCAGCGTCACTGTTTTGTTCCTGGCCGGATTTGCCGTGTTGCTTAAACGAGATGGGTTTACCTTTATGCTGGCATCCCTCATCGTGTTGTTTGTTGCAGCCGCTCTGTTTGGATACACGCTGCCAATGGCTTATGCGACGCCGTTTTTGCTCGTTTTTCTCGCCGGTTTTGGGCTGAACGTACTCATCGGCTATCGTCAAAGAAAGCGGTCGCGACAACAAAGCCGCTGGCTGGATATTTACATGATTATGATGTTTTCGGTTTTTGCAGCCATTGCCGGGATCATGCTGGCCAACAAACCGGCTTATATGCATCACATCCTAAAGCAAATCCCGCTGTTGACGATACCTGCTCAGCACGCCTATTATACTGTAGTGCTGCGAGAAATCGCTTTAGCCTTTGTTTTTATCGGCGTTGCTTTTTTAGCCGTCCGACTGTTTGTGAAGGATCATATCGCGGCGACAGCTTTTATATTGATCGCCCTTTTTTTAACTCTTATCGACCTGTTGCTGGTGGATTACAAGATTGACTTGACACAGCAGGAGCAAAAAGAGATTCCCGCGGATGTCGAGCAACAGCTCCAACGGGACAAGTCGCATTTCCGCGTTTTTTCAACGCTCGATTATTTGTTGACCGATTTTCCATCGATCACCGGGGACGCGAATGCCCAGCTTAACGTCATGCGCGATTTTTATAACGAAAGCGGCTTTAACGAGCCGGATATGGAGGGCATGCACAATCCTTTTTTCTCGAAATATACTCGCATTGTTTCCCGGTTCGGGGATATTGTCGAAGAGCCCATTCCCGTGCAATACATCGACCCGGCCCGGTTGAATTTTGACCGCGCGTTGCTGGACATGTTGAACGTCAAATATATTCTGTGCAATTCGCCGATTTACGATCCGGAATATCGCGTCATTACCGACAGCGGGCTTTATATCTACGAGAACAGCACGGTGTTGCCGCGAGCCTTTTTTGTCGACTCGGTCGCCGTTTTGCCCGGGCGTCGCGCCATTTTTGATGCCATGAAACTGCCGGACTTTCGCCCGCGGCGCATTCTTTATCTCGACGAAAGCCCGCCTTTTAGTGTGAGCGGCGCCGACAGCAATGTGGTCAACGTCAGACATTACAGCGCCCGTAAAATTGTTCTCGACGCCAATGTGCGGCAGTCGGCGGCCATGGTGTTGAGCGAGATCTATTATCCCGCCGGATGGAACGCTTATGTGGATGATGCAAGGGTTCATATTTACCGCGCCAACCACTTTTTACGAGCCATCTTTCTCGAGCCGGGCGAGCATAAAATTGAATTCCGATATAGACCGCTCGCCTTTATCGTCGGTTGGTGGATGAGCATAGTCGCTTTTTCTCTTTTGTTTATTGCCATCATTGCCGTCGCTGTTGTCGCTGTGCGGACGTCGCTGAAGGAAAAAGGAATGTTCACATGATTCAATCCATGAAACGAACCGTGTACATATTATCGGGCACTCTGCGCGGCATCTTTTTTGTCATTATCATCTGATGTATTATCGGCATCGTCTTGTACACGCAGCAGCTTGTACGCGAGCTGCGCGCGGAGGCCAGGGACATCGTCGAGTTTTATGCCCTCACCATTCAACGCATCGCCACGGCCGATGTGGACCCAAAGGCGCTGGGCTGGGCTTTTGAAAATATTGTGCAGCGCATCAATTTCCCGCTCATCCTGGCGCAGCCGAACGGCTAGCCGGCCTCCTGGATAGGCCTGGATATCCCCGTGGACAACCGATCACCGGAGACAATAAAAGAGATTAAAAAGATACTGCAGAGCATGGCGCGCGAGAATCCACCCGTGGTGATCAAGGAAACGGATACCGGCGAAGTTATCAGTTATTTATACTATGGCGATTCTAAAAATGTGGTTCAGCTTTCGATGTTGCCATACATTTCCCTTGGGACCATGGGGCTGCTGGTGCTGATCGCATTTGTGGGTTTTAACAGCATTAAAAAAAGCGAGCAGCGATTTATCTGGGTCGGCATGGCCAAGGAAACGGCGCACCAGCTTGGCACGCCGGTGTCGTCGCTTATGGGATGGGTGGAAATGCTAAAATCGGGCGAACTGGACGACCACGACCTGCGCACCGTGGCCCGCGATATGCAGATGGATGTGAGCCGTTTGGAAAAAGTGGCGGCGCGGTTTTCTCAAATCGGATCGCAGGCTGCTTTGGAAGTGCAGGATCTGCGTCCCATA
>JAJRST010000143.1 GCA_024278645.1 bacterium
AAATTTGGTGAATAACCTTCAAATTAAACGTTGCATTTTTTGCGGATTATGTTAAATTAATAGCTCAAATTTGAGCTGACTATGAAAAATATAATCCGACATAGAAAAACTTCCGGGATCCGCCGTAACCCACGCCGTCTTTGCCCCGTGTGCTAATGCGCTGCGCGCGATAGTGCATACGGGGGAACACTTCTATTTATGTCCACAAAAATATCAGCTCAATCAGAGAGATTTCAAAATGAAAAATTCCAACGTTATCTATGGCGATGGCACGGTTACGTCGCCGAATGGCTTTCAGGCAAGCGGCGTTTATTGCGGCTTGAAAAGAAAAAATAAAGATATGGCGCTGCTCCTCAGCGATTTTCCTGCGATTGTCGTCGGCCTGTTCACGACCAATCGCGTTCCGGCGCATTGCGTGGTTTACAACAAGGAGCGCACCGCATTGGGATCGGCGCGGGCGCTGATCATCAACGCCGGCAACGCCAACTGCTGCACCGGCGAACAGGGCCGGCAAGACAACCTGGAAATGGCGCGGCAAACGGCGCGGCGGCTGGGACTGTCCGCTGATGAGGTGCTGGTGCTTTCCACCGGCGTCATCGGCGAACCCATGCCCATGCAAAAAATACGACGCGGTATTGACATGGCGGTCGACGCGCTTTCGCCGCACGGGGGAGAGGAAGCCGCGCACGCCATCATGACCACGGATACCGTAGCCAAGCATTTTTCCGCTCGATTTACTATCAGCGGCGTGGACTGCACCATCGGCGTGATGGCCAAGGGCAGCGGCATGATTCATCCGAACCTGGCGACCATGTTCGGCGTGTTTACCACGGATGTCGATATTGACGCCGGCTTGCTGCAAGAGGCGTTTCGTGATGCGGTGCAGGACTCTTTTAATATGATGACCGTGGACGGCGAGACCAGCACCAATGACACGGTTTTGATCTTTGCCAACGGCGCCGCCGGAAATCCGAAAATAACCGACAAAAATGAAAATTATAAAATATTTGCCGAGGCGCTAAAAATGCTGGCCGTCGAGGCCTCCAAGGCCATCGCCCGCGACGGCGAAGGCGCGACAAAGCTGGTCACCGTGACGGTGAGCGGCGCGGCGACAAAAGAAGATGCGGTGACCGCGGCCAAGGCCATCGCCAATTCCATGCTGGTGAAAACGGCTGTTTTTGGCAAGGACCCGAACTGGGGACGCGTCGTTCAATCGGCCGGGGCCAGCGGCGCGCAAATCAACCCGGATGCCTTTGCCGTGGAATTTGCCGGCGTCAAAGTGGCGGAGAATGGCGGCGCCGTTCCTTTTGATCGTGATGCTACGATTAAAAGGCTGCACAGCAATGAGGTCCGCGTCAAAATCGATCTGGGCGTCGGCAAGGCGAGCGCGACAGTGTTTACCTGCGACCTCACTTATGATTATGTGACCATCAACGCCGAGTATCATACGTAATAAGGAGATCATTGTGTTATTCAGCAGAAAAATTGCTTTTATCGGAACCGGAAACATGGGCGAGGCGCTTTTGGGCGGACTGCTCAAAGCCGAGTTGACCAACCCTGAGAATATCATCGCCACGGACGTGCGCGAGTATCGCCTGGACGAGGTGAAAAAGAAATGGGGCGTGAATACAACGACGGACAATCACCGGGCCGTGGCGTTCGCCGATGTCATCGTGCTGTGCGTCAAACCGCAGGCGTTGAGCGCTGTGTTGAGCGAGATCAAGGCGGATATTCGCGACAGCCAGCTCATCATTTCCATTATCGCCGGCATTACCACGCGAACCATCAGCAAGTTTATCGGCAAGGAAAATCCCATCGTGCGCGTTATGCCCAACATCCCCGCCGTGGTGGATGAGGCCGCATCCGGCCTCTGTCTTGGCGAGTATGCGGAAGAGCTTCACAAGGAAATCGCCATGAAGATTCTCGGCGCCGTCGGCGAGGTGGAGGCGCTGCCGGAGGAGCTGATGGATGTGGTCACCGGCCTCAGCGGCAGCGGTCCGGCCTATATTTACATGGTCATCGAGGCCCTCACCGACGGCGGCGTCATGATGGGGCTGCCGCGCAATATCGCCACGCGCCTGGCCACGCAGACGGTGCTCGGCTCCGCCAAGCTGGTGCGCGAAACCCTCGAACATCCGGCCGTGCTCAAAGACCAGGTGACCACGCCCGGCGGCACGACGATTCTGGCCATCAAAGAGCTGGAGGAAAGCGGCCTGCGGCCCATGCTCATTCGCGCCGTGGAAACGGCGACCAACCGCTCGCGCGAGCTGTCGCGTTTTCTGGAAAAAAAGAATAACATCCATAACGATTCAGATTGAACATTGAAAGTGCAGCGATGAAAAGAATAGGAATCATCGGCGCCGCCGGCTATACCGGCGAGGAGCTTTTGAAAATATTGTCAAAACATAACGGCGTCCAGGTGGCCTTTGCCACTTCGGAACGCCGGGGCGGCGTCGGCGTGGCGCAACTTTTTCCCCATTTGCCAATGTACAATGATCTGAAGCTGTGCACGGCGGATGAGGCCCTGGGACGGGATGTGGAGCTGGTCTTTACCTGCCTCCATGCCGGAGAGTCGGTCAAGTGGGCTAAAAAGTTTCTCGACCGCGGCGTGCGGGTCATCGACCTGGGTTCGGACTTTCGCTTCAAAACGCCGGCCGCCTACGACGAGTGGTACAACATGCGGCATCCGCATCCGGAGTTGCTGTGCGACGCGGTCTATGGCCTCACGGAATGGTACAGGGATGATGTGAGAGAGGCCAAAGTCGTCGGCAATCCGGGCTGCTACCCAACCAGCGTGCTGCTGCCGCTGCTGCCCTTTCTCAGGGCCGGTCTCGTCGCCGACGCCCCGATCATCGTCGACGCCAAATCCGGCGTTTCCGGCGCCGGAAAAAAGCCCGGCGAGACCACGCATTTCGTCTCCGTGAACGAAAATCTGTCCCCCTATAAAGTGGGCCGCGTGCATCGCCACGTGGGCGAGATGGAAAAAGAAATGCGCGCCTTTGGCGGCGGCATGAACATTGTCTTTTCCCCGCATCTGACGCCGCTGACGCGCGGCATGTTGTCGACGATCTATTTTCAACTCGCCGGACAAAAGTCCCGGGACGAACTGTTCGCCGTTGTCGATGACGCCTATGCGAATGAACCCTTTGTGCACATCCTAAGGGATCGACTGCCGAATATGAAAATGGCGCAAAACAGCAATTTCTGCTTCATCGGCCTGGTCAAACCGGCGGGCGTCAATCAGGTGATTCTGTTTTCAGCCATCGATAATCTCGGCAAAGGCGCCAGCGCGCAGGCCGTACAAAACATGAATTGCATGTTGGGATTTGAAGAGACGAAAGGACTTTTATAAAACCGGCGGTTGCCGGAAAGTTAGTCGCTGTTCGACTTTAAGGCAAAACTATTTTGGGCAATACGATTAAAAAAATGATATTTTTCATGC
>JAJRST010000010.1 GCA_024278645.1 bacterium
AGGCCCTTGATGGGGACTTTGACGTAGGTTTTCCCTGTTTGAGGATCGACTGCGGTTTCAAAAGTAAACACGGTCGTACTCCTTTCATGAAAAAGAAATCAAAATGATTTTACTTTATGACAACATAGCGAATGGTGACTGAATTTCAAAAATCGTTGAAAAGATAAATGCAGGCGCTAAAGGGGAAGAGGCGGTGCGCCGGAAAAGATCGCAAAAGCGATATCAAAAGATTTGTCGACAGTCTCCAGCGCACCGTCTTTTAGTCTTCAGATTGATAATCTTCGTCGAACTGCGTTTTAAAAGAATGGACGCGATTTAAAGCGCGTATGAGACCCGGGGCGGTCTGTTTTTCGTAAATGAGCAGCTTTTTATCGTTCAGACCGCGACCGACGAGAGCAAAATTGACAAAGCTCGCCTTTTCATCAAGCAGGGAAAAGTCCTTCAAGCGACGAAAGCTGCCCTTTTTGAACAGACCGATTTGGCCGTCGATGTCGGCGATGTAAAAATAGCGACTATCGACGGCCAGGGATAAGGGGTGTAGGCGGTCGTCCAACTTTTTTCGTCGGTTCAGGTCGTAACGACGAACGCCGAGATCGAAGGCGTGCAAAAGGTTCGATGCGATGTCGAGCAGCCAGAGACAATTTTCATCCGCGTCATAAACAATATCGATGATAAATGCGCTCGACGCCGGTTTGTCGATGCTGCCGATGCAATACCCGTTCTCGTCAAACTCATAGATCATGCCATCCGCGTTCAGTATGTAAAACAGCTTTTCATCGGCGATATACTCGATCTTGAGCGGCCGTTTCAAACCGCCGCCATATTCGGTGATATCCGTTTTAGGATCGTAAACGCCGCGTATAAAAGGGGCGACGACGATGCTGTCCGGTGGAAAAAGGCTGACTTTTTTCACAGCGTTCTGCTCCGACACGAGGCAGTAGTACTCATTTCCAACCATGGCCGCCGAAGCGACGGCGCCAAAGTTATGCGGCAGGTTGTATGTCCGTCGCGCATTCACAACATAGTCCGGTGTAAATATCGTGATCCCATCGTTGGCAAAGCAAGCGTACGAAATGTCGCTCACGGATTCAAGGGCGGCGGCTTTGTCCAGCGGTTGAAAAACAAAAGCGCTGTCCAGGAGAATTTCCCGATGGAAATTCCCTGAAATAAAGTTTTCATAACTCCAACCAAAGCTGCCCTGCTGCCGTATGCTGATTGTAAACTCCCCCATATCCAGCGGCCCGGAGTGGTAAGTATAAACACCGTCGCTGTTCTGAAGCGCTGCACCCGGCACTGCTTCGCCGTCCAGGGTAAGCGACAGGGTCGGCTCGCCGCCGGGCAAAGGATGAACGAACAAGTGAAGATAAGCCGTCAGCGCCGGACTCGGCTCCAGCAGCTTTAAACCGAACAAATCGAGGCTCATCAGCGGATGAATAAATTTGACGATTGCGGATTTCATTTCATAATAAAGCTTGGCGATGACGCCATAGCCGTCGCCAATGTAATCATAAGTAAAGACGCGATACTCGGGATAACGTAATTTTACCGTGCTTTTTTCGGGCATCGGCGCCGCCGATACGCCCAGGGCGCCGCAGCCGGCAAGCGAGTAGAAACGATTGGCGTCTTTGCGGTATATGGTTCGCACCTCCGGTCGTTGAATGATGGCCGAGAGATAGCGGCACGCCTGCGCATTTTTCCCAGCATCGTAATATATCGTCGCCAGCTTGTAACAGGCGTCCAGGCTGCCCTTTTTGACCAGCTCTTCCAAAAGAGGAATGGCATTCTCCGCCTGATCATTGTTATAATAGGCCATGGCCAAAGCATAGCGGACTTCGTCTTTTTCCGCGCCGCCGCTTTTCAAGAGATCGCTCAGCAGGGCAATGGCCTGTCCGTAATCAGGATTGGTGCCGATGCACAAAAGAATTGCGTGAGACAGCTTGTCTTTATCGAGATCGCATTTTAAACTCATCAACTGCTTTTTGCCGTGCTCCACCAGAGTTGGGCTGCTTCTGTACAACCCAATATCCAGATATCCTGCGCCAATCTGACAACTCCCTTCGCGATAGCCGTAGCCCTCTTCAAAGATGGCGGTCCACAGCTCTTTCCGTGCAATATAATCGGGATCGGAGATGCATTCCTTCGAGAAATAAGAGATCGCCGTCTCGTCGACGAAAGCGCCGTCCTGTCTGTCGCGAAAATGGCGCACTTGCAGGAAGCGAAAAGCGCTCGCCTTACGCAAGGGTGAACTGCACTTAGGGAGAGCATCGCGCGCCACTTTAAACGAACCTTCCGCCCTGAGCAGATCACTCTGCGTCTGATCGTTGCGTAGAAATCGCGCCCACCCGTTTTTATAGTTGTCAAAAGGATCAGAAGCCAAGTCGGTGTCGATGACCACCGTGTAATCTCCCTCGAGCAAATCGAAAATCGATTTATAGCTGCGGTAAAAAACGCTGTTCTGATCAAGGGCGAGAATCGTCGACTTGGCGTCCGCCAGCGCTTTGTCGTCGCCTCGCAGCAAATAAAGGTAAAGATTTTGGAGCGAACGAAAATAGTAGGTCAATTGCTGCATCTCCGGTTGATCATCGCTGAAATTCGGGAGTTCCGCCTGAAGCTCCCCTATGAGCGATGCATCAATTCTCTCGCTAAGGGCCAATTTAATATGCAAAAGCCACGAAAGCGCGCTGGTCCTTGCCAGCGCATTGATATCTCTCAAGCGTTGTTGACCGATGGGCGTATCCTCCAGCACAATACCCTGAAAAAAATCCTTAGCGCGTGAAAAATCGCCGTCGCGATATTTTTTCTCTCCCAGTTGCAAACGCAGCAAATTGCGGTACACCACCGCCTTATCTTTGAGGGAGGCTTGAATGTTGGGGTCGGCGAGCAGGCTGTTCAAATCCGCGAGTTCCAGGGCCAGGTTGTCCACATTTTGCGGATCGAGCCGATGCATGATACGAATGCACATGTAACGTGCGGTCAGGCCGTTCTCAGGCGAGGCCTCGGCCAAACGGAAATCGTTCATCGCTTCATCGAGGCTATCTCCGCGGACCAAACTCCACGCCCGCCAATAATGCACATCCGCGACGTCCACATTAGGGCATGTGTGTGGAGCGTTCAGAACAAGCGTCAGCAAGGAATTAGCCTCAGAATAGTTGCCCAACCTGAATTGTTCCAGTCCCTCCTTGTATAAACATTCCTGCGCCGCAGCGCTCAGTGCCCCCCCCATAATCAATGCGATAATAACAATCTTTGTATGTCTCATTGATGCTTTATCCTCTACGGTGACTAGTGGTCTTTGAAATTAATGTCGCCCTTTTTGCCGACAAAGGCGCGATGAAAGCTCATCTTATCGGATTTTACCTTGTCTGGTAGATAAAAATTCTCAAGATTGATGGATACTTTTTTTGAACCGAAATTGAGATTCAATTCAAGGGCGCCAAAGCCGACGTTGCTGAACTGCCAGGAATTAAGCGCTTTTTCTATTTTCGATGTGACGGCGGAAATG
>JAJRST010000144.1 GCA_024278645.1 bacterium
ACGGCGCGACATCGAGCAATTCGCGAGCGCTTTCAAGTTGCCGTTTCGGGAAGACGCCTCGAACAAAGATCAGGCTTTTAAGAGAAACCGCATCCGGCACACATTGCTGCCGCTGCTGCAAAAGGAATTCAACCCTCAAATCATCCGCTCGCTCAACCGGCTAGGTCAACATGCCGCCGAGGCAAACGCCATCGTCGAGCGAGCGGCACAGGAGGCTTATGACAAATGCCTGCGGTCAATCGACGCCGACAAAATTGTACTTGAGTTTAACGAGTTTTTAGCTTATCTTAACTCTTTGCAGAGAATAGTATTACGCCACGTTTTTTTCAAACTCGGACACGATCCGAATGTGTTGAATTATAACAGATTTGCAAATATAAAACAGTTTCTTGCAAAACGCACTGGCGGATGTTTGAAAATTTCAGATGACTTGACCATCATCCGAAGCAACGACGAACTGATCGTCGGCAACAATCCGATTATTCACCGGAAAGTCCGCTTGCAGGATGAACCGGGACGCTATTTACTTTGGGATGATTTTTTTCTGGAAATAAAGCCAGCAGCACAGCCGTTAACCTTGAAGAACAAAAACCGGATGACAGAATTTATTGACGCGGACAAGCTGCGAGCGCCGCTGACGGCAAGATCGTTTCAACAAGGAGACTATTTTTACCCGGTGAACGGCGTTGGCAAAAAAAAGGTGGCCGACTATTTTGTGGACGCCAAAATCCCGTTTCACAAGCGCTGGTCAATTCCGATCCTGGAGAGCGCGGGAAGCATTGTATGGATTTGCGGCCATCGATTGGATGACCGTTTTAAAGTGACTGAAAAAACCACTAATATTTATAAACTACAGATCAGCAAACGTGAACGATAGAACGTTATTTGAAAAGGCCGTGCACGACAACGCATTTCGTGTGCTCATCTCCAAGGAAGAGTTGCGGGAGCGTATTCGGGAACTGGGCCGCCAGATTACGGCCGATTATCGAGGCAAGGAGCCGATCATGATCGGCGTGCTTAACGGCAGCTTTGTGTTCATCGCCGACCTGGTGCGAGCCATCGAACTTGACCTGGAGATCGATTTTCTTAAAATATCCAGCTACGGCAACGAGCTGACCTCCTCCGGACGCGTGCAAATGCTCAAGGATATTAACGCCGACATTGAGGGACGACATGTATTGATTGTCGAAGACATTGTCGACACCGGGCTTTCGATAAAATTTTTGGAAGAAAAACTGTCAGCCTTGAAGCCGGCATCG
Organism: bacterium; assembly: GCA_024278645.1. Lineage (GTDB taxonomy): Bacteria > Zhuqueibacterota > Zhuqueibacteria > Residuimicrobiales > Krinioviventaceae > JAJRST01. The sequence continues at coordinate 1,260 of JAJRST010000144.1, forward strand.
TTGAAATTTGTTACACTGCTCATCAAAAGAGAAATAGCCAAAGTTGACTTTGACATCGATTATGTCGGTTTTGAAATCCCTAATGAATTTGTTATCGGATACGGTTTAGACCACAAACAAATTCTTCGCAACTTGCCGGCGATTTATGTCATGGATTAAACTGGAAAAGGTTTTAAAATACAATATGAAAATTCTCAAAAAACAACGACAGATATTTAATATGTCAAATTCTAGTAAACCGCCCAAGGGCGGCCCCAAAAGGCCGGGTCCTCCCAATCAACCACCGGAAGGGCCGCAATGGGGCAAAGCGTCGAAATCGCTGATTTTCTGGATCGGCGTTTTCATCATCGCCATGCTCATTTCACAGCAGTTCACCGGCGACCGGGAACGGCAGACCCCCCTGACCTATAATGATTTTATACAAATGCTGGAATCCGGCCAGGTGCAGGAAATCACCGTCGAAGGCAAGGTCATCAACGGCAAGTTAAAGCCGACCGGCGAGACGGCGACCAAGCCGCAGGCCTTTAAAGTTGTTCTGCTTGCCGAGCCCGATTACACCACCATTGAGAAATGGCGCAAAGATTACGGCGTCATTATGGAAGGCAAACTCAGCTCGCCCAGCCTTGTCGGCGTTTTGCTGCAAATTGTACCCTGGTTGTTGTTCATCGGTCTGTGGGTGTACTTTCTTCGCCGTATGCAGGGCGGAGGCGGCGGCCAGCGCGGCATCTTTAACTTTGGCAAATCCCGCGCGCGTCTGTTCAACGACAACCTTCCCAAAGTGACGTTCAACGACGTCGCCGGCGCCGATGAAGCGAAACAGGAGCTTCGGGAGATCATCGAGTTTCTGCAAGAGCCGGAAAAATTCCAGCGGCTTGGCGGCAAAATACCAAAAGGCGCGCTGCTGCTCGGCCCCCCGGGAACAGGCAAAACATTGCTGGCCAAGGCGGTCGCCGGCGAGGCCGGCGTTCCTTTCTTCAGCATGTCGGGCGCCGATTTTGTGGAAATGTTTGTTGGCGTCGGGGCGTCGCGCGTGCGCGATCTGTTTGAGCAGGGCAAGAAAAATGCGCCGTGCATCATTTTCATCGACGAGCTGGACGCGGTCGGCCGCCATCGCGGCGCCGGACTTGGCGGCGGCCATGACGAACGCGAACAGACGCTGAACCAACTGCTTGTCGAAATGGACGGCTTTGAATTCAACGAAGGCGTCATTCTCATTGCCGCGACGAATCGCCCGGATGTTCTGGACTCGGCGCTGCTGCGACCGGGACGTTTTGACCGCCAAATCGTCGTCGACCGCCCGGACGTCCGCGGTAGAGAGGGCATTCTCAAAGTGCATACCCGAAAAATCCCCCTGTCCAGGGATGTAAACCTGAACATACTCGCCAAGGGGACGCCCGGATTTTCCGGCGCCGACCTGGCCAACATGGTCAACGAAGCGGCGCTGCTGGCGGCGCGGAGAAACAAAAAACGCGTCGAAATGGTGGACTTTGAAGAAGCAAAAGACAAAGTTGTGATGGGCGCCGAGAGAAAGAGCATGCTCATCAGCGAGGAAGAAAAAGAGAGCACCGCCTATCATGAGGCGGGCCATGTGCTGGTGGCTAAACTGACGCCGGGCTCCGACCCCGTACACAAGGTGACCATCATCCCCCGCGGTCGCGCCCTGGGCGCCACGATGACGCTGCCCATGGATGAAAAACACAATTATTCCAAAACCTACTGCCTGGCGATACTGCGCCAGCTTCTCGGCGGCCGCGGCGCCGAGCAATTGATTTTCAATGAACTGACCACCGGCGCCGGAGACGACATCAAGCGCTCCACCGAGCTGGCGCGTAAAATGGTGTGCGAATGGGGCATGAGCGATACTTTGGGGCCGATCACCTACGGAGAGAAACAGGAAGAAATCTTTCTCGGCCGCGAAATTGCGCAACATCGCGACTATAGCGAAGAGACGGCAAAGGCCATTGACAAAGAAGTTCGCCAATTAATTGACGAGGCGGTTGCGGATGTGGAGAAACTTTTAAAGGAAAATGTTAACGCCCTGCACCGCATCACCAAGGCTTTGTTGGAACGCGAAAGCCTGGACGGCGAAGAGATCGACAAGCTCATCAACGGTGAAGACCTGGCCCCCGTCAAAAAGAACAAAAAAACGAGGCCGCGCAAAAAGGCAGTCAAAAAGGACGATGAGAAAGAGGATTTGGCTTAGAAAAAACCATCAAATAGTTGCACGGTTCTTTCTCTTCAAGCCGCGCTGTATCATATTTGACAGAGTCAACGCCGTCGAAGGTATCGTCGGCACAGACTCTGTTTTTTGTTATATCCTTTAAACATAAAGTGGAGACGATGAACACCGCATCACGGCAAAAATTGTGGCGCTGCCGCGATCACACTTTAAACCTCAGCAACCGCACATTGATCATGGGGATTCTCAACGTCACGCCGGATTCTTTTTCGGACGGCGGCCGTTTCGTCACCGTGGACAGCGCGGTGCAACGAGCGCTGCAAATGCAAGAGGAGGGCGCCGACATCATCGACGTGGGCGGCGAATCCACGCGTCCAGGCTCGCAGCCCGTTTCCGAAGAGGCGGAACGCAACAGGGTTGTGCCTGTGATCCGGAGACTGGCACGCGAACTCGACATTCCTATCTCCATCGACACCTACAAGTCGCGGGTCGCCGACGCCGCTCTCCATGCCGGGGCCTCCATCATCAACGACATCAGCGGCTGCCGCTTCGATGCGCACATGCCGCGCATCGCCGCATCACATCAGGCGGGTCTCGTTCTCATGCATATAAAGGGCGAGCCGAAAAACATGCAGGTGAATCCCCACTATGACGACTTGATGCAAGAGATCATGGACTATCTGCAACAAAGCATAAATACAGCCGCGTCCGGCGGCGTCGATACGTCGCACATTGTCATCGATCCCGGCATCGGCTTTGGCAAACGACTGCAAGATAACTTTCAAATCTTGAATGAATTGCGTACATTTCAAAAACTGCAGCGGCCCATTCTTGTCGGCCCCTCGAGAAAATCCTTTATCGGCGCGGTTCTTGATTTGCCGGCCGAGGAACGACTGGAAGGCAGCATCGCCGCCGTAACAGCGTCAATCATGAATGGCGCTGATCTTGTACGCGTGCATGATGTGGAGAAAATCAGACGCGGAGTGGAAATCGCCGATGCGATTATCGGCAAATCAGAGCTGCCAACGACATGAGATTTGTATTGTTCCACATAGGCTTTTTGCCGGTTACGATAATGGATGTTCTGGACATCGCCGTCATGTCCTACATTATTTATCGATTATATAATTTTTTGCGCGGTTCGCGCGGCGTACAGATGCTCGTCGGCCTGGTGATCATTCTGATCGCCACCGGCATCGCCCCCCTTTTTCAAATGAAGGGGATGACATGGATTTTCGAAAATTTGCGCACCATCTGGCTGCTTGCTTTTGTAGTTCTGTTTCAACCGGAAATTCGCCGGCTTCTCATTTACATCGGTCAAAGCCGCATAGTACGATTTTTTGTCAAAGTGAGCGGCAGTCGCGTGATCGATCAGGTTGTCGAGGCCTCTCTCGCGTTGTGCGATATTGGCTACGGCGCGCTCATCGTTATGGCGCGTGAAACCGGGTTGCGAACGATCGTGGAAAGCGGCATTCGAATACAGGCCGAAGTTTCGACGCCGCTGATCATCTCTATTTTTAATCCGCGCTCGCCCTTGCACGACGGCGCGCTCGTCATTCAAGGCGACCTCATCGAGGCGGCCAAATGTCTGCTGCCGATAAACGAGGAGGACTTTGGCCACATCGAATACGGCACTCGACACAAAGCCGGGCTCACGCTGTCCCAGGAAACGGACGCCATGGTGATCATCATCTCGGAGGAGCGCGGGAAAATATCGTTGGCGGTTGACGGCAAGCTTTACAAAGACCTTTCTGAAAACGAACTCAGGCGCTTGTTGATAGAAGGGTATCGCCTGGCAGACGCTAATTTGCAAAACGATCGGAAATCCTGATCGTTGGCGCGGCACAGCGGCCTTTACAAAAGACAGGGTCGCGAATCAACAAACGGATGAAAGAGCGGCGACAGGGACACCACGGCGCCTGTTTGCCCCCCGTTGTGTACAAAAGAAAACAGTGTGTTGGCGTAAAACGTCGATGCACGCAGCGGCTGTCTTCTGTACATCAGAATAAACTTGCAGCGGGGCTGCCGGAAAACACCTCCGGCAAAGTTGCATATTTGAACCAGCGATAAAAGAGCGGATTTTTTCATGAGCCACGCAGGCGGTCAAGACGTATCGTCTTGTTTTTCAGCATCATAAGCAAGGCGTTGCTGTTGCTGTTTTCGTGCATTCGAAAGAACAATAATGGCGTTCGACAGCTCTTGTTTTTTACACACACATACATTCAAAGTTATGAAACGTATTCCGACATTTTCAGCCCTCCTGTTCCTTGCCGTGTTTGGCCAAATATTTGCAAACACCGGCGGCGTCATCGGCGTCATATCGCCGCGGTTGACCTATGACGGCAGGCCGCTTTTATGGCAGAATTTTGACAGCGATGACCCCGGCGTGCAAATTGTTTTTTTCAAGGGTCCGCGTTATCACTTTTTAGGTCTGGTAAACGACCGGGATACCACACGCGTTTACTCGGGGCTGAACACAGCCGGCTTTGGCATCGTCGTCGGCAAAGCCAAAATAGAACCGTCCGACAGTCTTTTCGATGCCGACGCCATTCTGATTAAAAAAGCTCTTGGCTTATGCGGCAGGGTTGACGACTTTGACGCTTTGTGGCAAGAGGCCGACCTTTCGACCGACGCCAACGTTTCAATCGCCTGCATTGATGCTTTCGGCGGCATCGCTCTTTTTGAGGCAGGAGGCGAACGGCGTTCGCCGGACCCTGTGGATTCGCCCGAGGGCTTTTTCGTAAGAGCAAATTTCAATTTTGGTCGCAAGCAAATTGCGGGTGACGGTTTCTGGCGCTACCATCGCGCTCGCGAGCTGTTAACACGCGAAGGTTCAAGTAAAATCAGGGTCAAATCCATCATTCAAAATGTGTCCCGCGATTTACAAACCATGGAAATCGATCCGTATCCATTGCCGTTTACGGGCCAAGTAGACAATGCACCGGTCGATTATGTCAAAAGCGAAAACAGCATCAATCAATACAATACAGTGGCCGCCGTTGTTATCCACGGCGTACGCCCAAAGGAGAATCCTGATTTTGCCACGTTATGGGCGACGTTGGGCGAACCCTTGTGCGGCATCGCCGTGCCGTTGTGGCCGGCGACGGGCGAGTCTCCCTATGAATGCTATGGCAAAAACCCGACTCTCAACCGAGTCATTCAGGCAAATGAACGCGTCGTTTACAACCGAAAAGATTTTCCGACTTTGATGGACACAAAGCTCTTAGTGAACAACGGCCGCGGGTTGCTGCCATCCCTGGACAAGGCCGAAGAAAAGATATTTAACGAAACACAAAGAGCGCTGGCGACATGGCGTCGCCGGTCGGATTATTTGCAAAACATGCTGGAGTTTCAGAATCAAACATCGCTGCGGGCGGCGCGCGAAGTAAAATTCTAATGAACCCTAAACCAAAGAGTTTTTTCCTTGACGACAATGACTGACAAATGGCAAAAGATAGTAAATTCCCCCGAAGCCGCCGCGCTTTTGAAATTGGTGCGGCACATTCATCTTTTATGCGACCATGAAGGCGACGTCTCCGAGTTTCTGCCGACCATGCTGCATCAGCTCGCGCAGTTGTTGGACGTACAGACTGCCGCGGTAACCGTGCAGGATGTCGGCTCAAAACAACAAGTTCTTGCGCGCTATGATCGCGGTCAATCCGCTATTTCGGACGAAACGTTGCGGACCATCGGCGAAAGAGTATCGCATACAAACGCTAAAATTACCCGCTGGCCAAACGGACAAATATTGCGAAATGTGCTGGCGGCGCCC
>JAJRST010000145.1 GCA_024278645.1 bacterium
CGCGACATTCCGCTGTTCGAATGGTTCGCCGACGGTTCGGCGACCGAGACGCCCCTTGAAAACTTTGAACGCACGCCGTTGGTCACCTACTACCTGCGGCGCGATTACAACGGACAGAATGAAGATTATTGGCACCTGGTCGATGAACCGTACAACTATGCGGCAACCGGCGTGGCGGCGCGCCGGACAACTCCCGAACAATTCTCCCTGGCGCAAAACTATCCCAATCCGTTCAACGGCGGCACGACGATTGAATACGTGCTGCCGCGAGCAGGAGATGTGCACATTTCCATTTACAACGCGCGCGGACGCCGAGTGCACATTCTCAAGCAGGGGCGACAAAGCCGGGGCAAACACGTTGCCTTTTGGCGTCCGGAAAACCTTCCTTCGGGAGCATATATTTATAAAATTGTTTTTGACGGCATGGTAAAAAGCGGGCGGATGCTGTATGTCAGATGACGGGGCGATTCCCTCTGTAAAAAGACTAGATGATTAACGGCAAAACGATTGCAACTATTCAGCTCAAAGACAGAAATAAAGGCAAAACCATTTTGGGCAATACTATTAGCAGCTCTCCACTTTTTGCTATTCAAATCGTTCTTCCATGTCTAAAGGACTAACAGCGCCTCTATTTGCATTACCATTATTCCTTTTACCTTCGAGGCTTGGCGTCCTTGAGACAGGATAACAGCGCCGTCACTGAAAAATTCTTCGCAGAATCAACGCCGTGGCGCCCACGGACACGGAATAGATGCCGAATTTTGAGAATTGAATGTCCGGCGAGGCGAAACCGCCGGGAAAGATTTCCTGCAAGCGCACTTTGACACCCCTGACAATGTCTTCGTAAATCAGATCCCGTGCATCGGTGATATCGCCGCCCAGAACAATCACATTCGGATTCAGCAGCGATACGATGCGCACAATCTCATGCACAATAAATTGCGTATAATGAATCAGCACATCCCTGGAAATGGGGCACTCTTTGCGCGCCATGGCGATGACATCTTCAATGCCAACGACGCCTTTCTCCTTTTGCAGCCGGACCAGCGGTCGCTCCACGCCATATTTATCAACCCCGGATTGAACAAGTTCGGAGAGAGACGGCAGCACCGTAAAGATTTCGCCGGCGGCGCCTTGCGCGCCTTCATAAAGATTCTCATCCAAAATAAGACCGGCGCCAAAATAGGCCGTCTTTTCATTCAGCGTCAAAAAGATGACGCTCTTTTTAGAGGCGGCGACGCTGCTGTCATGCCATTTGATGCCCAGCGCGCCGGCGTTGGCGTCGTTCACCACTTCCACGGGGAGCCGCAACAGCCCGCCGAGTTTCTCCTCGATGGGAAAGTCCTGCAACTGTAATTTCCGCGAAAAATGCACAACCCCTCTTTCACGATCCACCAGACCGGTCAACGCGACGCCGACGCCAATCACGTTATCCCGTTCCAATTCAAGATGCGAGATGATCTCTTCATAACATGAATGAATGCTGTGAAGCAGCTTTTCGGGACCGATATTCTCCGCTCCGGTATTCTGCTGCTGATACACGATATTGCCGCTAAAATCGATAACCGTCGCGCGTTCTTCGTTTGGAATAATTTCGAGGCCAATGATATAGCACTTGTCGGCCACCAGACGCCACAACGTCGGCGGCTTGCCGGCGGTGCCCAGTTGCGCGCCGATGCGACTGACTTCGATAAGCCCTCTTTCGCGCAGGGAACGCAAAATGTAAACCAGCGTCGACGGTTGCAGCCGATTTTCGCGCGCCAGTTCAGCCCCGGAAATCTCGCCCTTTACGCGGATGGTGTTCAGAATTTGTCGATGACTTGCAATTTTTAATTGAAAAGGGGCAGGCAGCATATTCATTTCCTTCATCGTTGGATAATGAATTACACAATATTTAACAAAGCAGCATCCAATACAACAGAACCGGAGACTATATTGCAGCCATTGCCAGGGAAGCCGCTCCGACAATGCCCGACTGCTCGCCAAGAGATGCCTTGATAATGCGCACCGGCTCCTCGCTGTTGTTCAGCGCCACCTCCCGGAGTTTTTCCTGGGCGCTGTTGATCAACAAATCGCCGGCCAGCGCCACGCCGCCGCCGACGACAAATCGCTGCAGGTTCAACAAATTGACGACGCTTCCAAGACCATAGCCGAGATTTTCACCCACATTTTTAAACACTGTCAACGCCAGCTCGTCGCCCTTGACGGCCTCGTTGTAGATATCCTTGGGCATAAGAACCTCGGGATCATAATGCCGCAGCGTCGAGCCGGGATAGTTGTCGAGGTTTTCCAGGGCCTCCTGCACGATTCCATTGGCGCCGACGTATGCCTCAACGCATCCCAAGCGCCCGCAGGCGCACAAGCGGCCGTCTTTTTTGATGGTGATATGCCCAAACTCCCCGGCGGCGCCCCAGGCGCCGCGATAAATCATACCGTCCAGAATCAAGCCGGCGCCGACGCCGGTGCCCAGAGTGACCATCATCATGTGTGCATGGCCTCGCCCGGCGCCGAACGAATTCTCTCCCAACGCCGCCACGTTGGCGTCGTTGTCCAACGTGACCGGCAGTTGCAGCTTGTCTTCCAACTTGGCGGCCAGCGGTACATTGCGCCAGCCGGGGAAATTGGTCGCTTCCTTTAAAATCCCCCTGTTGGCGTCCACAAGCCCGGCCACGCCGATGCCCAGGCCGACGGTCTTGTATTCCTTGGCCTCGCTTCCGTTACACTCGTACAGGACTTTATCAATCTGATCGACGACATAGTCGACCCCCTTTTTCACCCCCGATGGTATTTTACGCTTTGCCACAATATCGCCATGCGGAGACACCATTCCAATATTAATCGTCGTACCGCCTAAATCAACGCCGCAAAAAACATTTTCCAATATTCTATTTTCCTTATTTCTGATTCGCTTCCATCTTTTTCTTCAGGGCCGTGGTCTGCTCCAGGAATTCGGGCACGGTCATCTTTTTAATAAAGCAGAGACCGTGGCAGGCGCGCAGGCGAGGATGTTCGTTTTCGTTAAAATATGTGTCTCCCAGACAGGTTTTCACTGTCTGGAATTGATCGGCCTGTATTTTTTGCGCCAGCCGGGAAAAGGGCCCGTCCAGTTCATAGCTGGGAAAGGAGGCGTCGCGCTGCGAGCCGAAGGAATACATAAACATGCTCTCCATCACGGCCATGGAATTCAGAGAGACGGGTACAAACACATTGGCCTCGGAGGGATGGAAGCGATACCAAACGTTTCGATAACCCCAGATTTGCGGCGCCTTTCTGCCTTTTTTCTTCAAGTATTCTTTCAGGGCTTCTGCAATGGCTTGCATCACCTTGTAATGCGTATCCGGCCCGCTGCCCTCCGGATCAAAGGCGAGGGTGACGACGTCCGGCTCTATTTGCTCCATGAGTCGCCGGATGGGCCGCACATCCCGCGCAAACTCCGGGTCTTCCGTAAACATATCGCCCTTGTAAAAGCCAAGGCGCAGATGTTTCACGGATTTCGAGTTGAAGCCCAGATGCGCCCACAACAAATCCGCTTCCCATTCGCGAATCATTCCCTTGACCATCTGTATATGCGCCAGATCCTTTTTGCCGGGATACTGGGTTCGAAAATAATCGACCAACTCTTTAATACGGTCCTTGAGATGTTCGATGCTCTCTTCCTCGTACAGGTAAATGAGAATGCGCAGCAGCCGCCGGGCGTTGGCTTCATCCTTGATCGTGCGACTGTGCGAAGCAACGCCGTCGAGATAATGATACACATCCCAATCGCGATTGGACGAGCGGCCGCGGAAATATCCCTCTTCGAGCAACTGTCGGAAGGCCGGTTTTTCGAGAAATTTTAAAAGGTTTTCCAGCAGGTTAAGCACATAATAATTTGTGACCGCGTTGAACCCGCTGGTCATGTACGCAAAATAATGCCTGTTCAGAGGCGTGCGCACCAGGTGGTTGATGTAGGGCAGATAGCCAAGCATGATATCGTCATGATGCGGCGCCGTGTGCATGAACGTGGCGTTTGTGATCGGCGCAAGGCCGGCGGCGATCTTTTGGTCCAGGCTGGACTCCACGCTTTTGGGAATCTTTGTATAATCCTTGCCGTTTCGGCGCAATATCTCCCTTGTAAAAAGGTCGCTCTTTAAATCATCTTTGGAGAGCGCTATAATCTTTTTGTCGTTTTTAACGGCGACATTGATGACCGCTCGCTCGATTTTGTCAAAGGGCAGCTCTTACGTGGACTGAAAGTCGACAAAGCGGCGCTCCACCAATCGGCTGGCCGCGCCTTTTGTAAGGTAAAAACGAGCGTTCGGCAAGCCCTGCAAAATGGTGGCCGGGTAAAGATTGCTCTTTTCGTTTTCAATCGCTTCGGCGACAATTCTTGACTTGGCCTCCCCCGCCGCAATAATGATGGCGGTGACATCCTTGTTGTAGGTGATTGTCTGCTGGCCAATGGTGACGACGAGCCGGTTTCGCGACACCTCGATGCCGCCCAGGTCCGAGGCCGCGGCCGCCTGCGTCTCGTAATTGGTGGCCGTGAGCCGCGTCGTCGAATAATGATCCGAACCTTTGATATTAAAGGCAATGTGTCCGTCCGGGCCGATGCCGCCGAGAAAAAAGCCGATGCCGCCCATTTTGCGAATTCTGGATTCATAATCCGTGCAATACTGGTCAACCGCCTCGATTACCGCTTTTTGCAAGCCTTCCTGGGCCGTGGTGGGATGTCGATTCCGGAGCCCCAGATCGACGACGCCGTCCGGGAAAACATCCTTGAGCGTCATGTTGGGCGGCACGCCGACATGCCACAGGTTCATGAACATCGCCTTGTCGGGGTCGAGACAAAATCCATCGATGTAGTATTTTTTTACATAGTAGTAAAAACTGTTTTTCTGGTTCGGGTCGATGGGGTAAAATTCGTCAATTTGCACAAAATGAAGATTCGACAGATCGGGCTTTTTTGCAGGATCCAGCCCGTACAGTTGCAGTTCCTTTTGCACGCCGGCGGCGGTCCACTCTTTGAGATATTTATTGACATATTTTATAAAATGTTCGGGCGTCTTGCCGGTCGGCAATGAAACGACGCCGTCGGGATTTTGCTGCACCCATTCGAGAAATCGCAGCGCCGTAAGCTTGCCCAATTGTGGAAAGTTATCCACCTCGATGACGCCGATCTTTTCGGTGGGTTTGTACATAAATTCGCGCCCCGAACGTTCCAGGGCGACTTTTTCAACATTCGATTCCATAAAATACCAGCGACTCTTTTTGTTCAACGATTGAATAAATTATTAAAAGATAGTACTTTTTCATCCATTTGTCAAGAATAAAAAAAGTGTAATACGTTTTTATTTTAGCCCAAATATTTGTTATATTACTAAAACGGAAAGCCAATTTCGGTCCTGACATCATAAAAAAACAATCAACTAATTTTTAAAGGGATGCATGTTTGATTTCATCAATCGTAAGAGAGAGCTTCAAACGCTGCAGGAATCCTTTTTTGATCATGTAATAAAAGGTCGCGGCTGCCTGTCTTACCTTGTCCAGGGGCGCAAGGGGAGCGGCAAGACAAGACTGATTCACGAATTTATCAACAGCCTCGAAGCGGACAAACGAATCGCCTCCAGAATCCCAAAGTTCCGGCGACGTCTGCACGTCATCGAGTACGAATGCACCCGGGAGGCGTCCGGCCCCTATCAGCCTTTTGTCGAAATCTCCAAACAGATGCAGGAACGGCAAAAAACCTTTCGCATTCTCAGGCAATTGGGCATGTTGGCGATCTCATTCCTGCCGATACATGACATGATCGAAGATTTTCTGAAACTCGGCACGGCGATTAACTCCGGGGAAACGGCGGAATCGATTCAGGCCAGGGAAACCAAGCTGTTTCGAAAATACTTGAAAATATTGAAACGAAAAAGCGAGAGCGTGCCGCTGGTCATTTACATCAAAAATGTCCAATGGATAGACGACCACTCGCTGGAGCTGCTGCACGCGCTCATCGACACCGAAAAGTCGCTGTGGGGCATGATCATTCTGGAACAGGATGAGGAGGGCGCCGTGAATCCAAACGTCGGCGTCGTCTTTAACAAGCTCATTGACGACGGCGCCCTGTCCCGCCTGTCGCTCAAGTCGATGCAAAAAGGTTTTGAAATGGAGATGTTGGAAAGCCGCTTCGGCCCGCAGCTTTTCACCACCACCGAGTATGAGCACATCTATACGATTTCCGAGGGCTGCCCGGGGCTGCTCGTCGCCTGCGCTGAAGACTGGATTCGCAAGGGATGGCTTTATCAACAGGAAGACAAGTGGGTCACTGTCGATGGCTTTGAAAATAAAATCAAGGCGCCGCAGCAAAAGCTGCTCGATCTTTTGATCACCTTGCTGCAGGACGGCGTGATCTCGACGCGGGAACGAATTTTAATCAACAATTTTGCCGAGGAATGGGGCATCGGCGCCGA
>JAJRST010000146.1 GCA_024278645.1 bacterium
GCCTCGGTCCCCTCGCCGCTTTCTGCTTCTTCTTCCATTCCCGCGAGGAGAGCCATCAGCTCTGCCTGGTCATCGCCGGACAACTCTGCGGAATCCGAATTTTCCGATGTTTCCACGACATTGCTTGCGGGCGCCTCTTCAACGGCGTCGCCGGCGGCAAACACCTGGGCATCCGAATCGTCTCCGGAGAGATCCAGCATATCGAGAAGCTCCTGGCGGAACTCGTCGTCGCCGCCTGCCAGATCCTCGCCTGGCGTTTCAATCGTCTGGTTGTGGGCGCACAGCATAAACAGGCCCAGCAGCATCACGCTCAAAGCAATCAAAACGGGTCGTAATGATTTTTTTACTTTCATAGCATCCTCTAAGGAATTTTAGTTCTTGCAGCTTACAACTCTTTGCTCAGCATTTCTGCTTCGCGAATTAAATCTTTTGCGCTATCCAAATGCGACTGTGTCACCGTTTCGCCTCCGAACAACCGGGCGACTTGCTCCCTTCGCTCCTCTTCCTGAAGGCATTTTATGGCTGTCTTTGTATGCTCGCCCTCGACGTTCTTTTCGACCAAAAAGTGATGATTCGCCATGCTGGCAATTTGCGGCAGATGCGTGACACAAATAATTTGGTGGCTTTTTGCCAGCTTGCGCAGGCTCAAGCCAACCGCCTGCGATATGCGTCCCGATATGCCGGCGTCGATTTCATCAAAAATCAGCACCGGGACCTGGTCCGATTCGGCGAGCAGCGTCTTTAGCGCCAGCATGATGCGCGAAATCTCGCCGCCCGAAGCGACGTTTGCCAGAGGCTTGAAACTCTCGCCGGGGTTGGCGCGAATGACAAACTCGATACTGTCGACGCCCTTGGGGCCGACCCAGAGCTTTTGTCCATTAATTGTGACATACGTCTCGTTTTCAGCCGCCCGGCTCTGCTGCATCACCTGGAACTCCGCCTTGGGCATGCCCAGCTTTGCCAGTTCTTGCGTCACCAGTTGGCTCAGCTTTTCGGCGCCTGACTCTCGATTGACGGAAGCCTTTATGGCCAACTCCGCAAGCTCGCGGCGTTTTTCTTCGATCCGAACGAGAAGATTTTCAATGGCTTCTTCGAGATTTTCCAGCAGCGTCAGTTCGCTCTCCACATTTTCCCGATGAGCCAGTACGGCATCGAGAGAGCCGCCATACTTTTTCTTCAGACCGTTGAGCAGCGCCAACCGCTGGCGAATGTTTTCAAGCCTATCAGCGTCAAAAGTGACGTCTCCGGCATATTTTTGCAGCGCGTTCGCAATGTCCTCGACGATGATGCGTGCATTTTCGCATTCGCTGCGCAAGGACGTAAAGCTGGCATCGATGCGATTCAAATCGTCCAACTGCTTTTCGGCGGTGCGTAATATTTCTGCAACGGCGCCGTCGCGGTTGTACAGGTGCTCATAGAGTGCATTGGATTTTTCAAATAACAATTCTGCATTACGAAGAATCAGCTCCTCCTGAGACAGCGCCTCGTCCTCCCCGGGCCGGGGATCGATGGCGTTTATCTCATTGCGCTGATACATTAGCAAATCCCGTGCCTGATTCGACTGCTCTTGTCGCTCCTTCAGTGAAGCGAGCTCCTTTTGATATTCCCGAAGCGCTTTAAAAGCACTCCTGATCCGCTGCAAAAGATCGCCATGACCTATAAAGGCATCCAGATAGTCGATGTGCCTGCTTGATTTGAGCAGCAATTGATGCTCATGCTGGCCGTGCAGGTCGACAAGCAGGTCGCCGATTTCGCCGAGCACGGCCATGGAGACCGGCGAATCATTGACGAAAGCGCGGCTGCGGCCGGATTCGTTCAGCTCCCGACGAACGATTAATTGTGTATCATAGTCGTCTATATCGTTTTGAAGCAAAACATTTTTCACCGCCTGCGTTTTTGGCAGCTCAAACTGCGCCTCAAAGATGGCTTTGGCCGCGCCGCCGCGAATGGCGTCCCGCGACAGCGTCTCTCCCAGTACAGCGCCCAGGGCGTCGACGAGAATCGTTTTGCCGGCGCCCGTCTCTCCGGTGATGATATTTAAGCCGTCGCCAAACTCGATTTTTAATTCATCGATAAGGACATAGTTCTTTACATAAAGGTATTTCAGCATAGTAATCGGGGATGGTTTAGTTCACAATTTTGTATGTCGATTGCTTGAAATATAACAAAAATAATGTGAATGGCAAGCGATTGACTCTCTCGGAAGGCATTAACAATTTTTGTTGTTTCATTGTTCCCGCGAATTCAAGGATCGCCGCCCGGGGAAAAAACCGCGGGCGGCGATCGGTGTTTTTTTACTTCATCACGATCATTTTTTTGGTGCGGCTAAAGTCCGGCGTATCCAGTTTGTAAAGGTAAACGCCGTTGCTCAAATGTGCGGCAGAGAATGTGATCTTGTGAATCCCTGCGCTCATGTCGTTGTCTTGCATGATCGTTTTCACCTTTTGCCCCAGCACCGAGTAAACCTGCAAAGTCACGCGTGTGGCGTGCGGCAGGTGAAATTCGATGGTCGTGCTCGGGTTGAACGGATTCGGATAATTTTGCAACAGGGCAAAATTCCGAGGCGCCTTTTCCGGATTCAGCTCGACGCCTGTCGCGCTCAGAATGTCGTTTGCTTTCTCAATCACATCCCGCAACAGGGCCATTTGAAAATGCTGATTATGAAACCCGCCGCTTTCGTCCGATTGGACAAGGAACAAGTTTGCCGCCGCTTCTTGCAGTTTGGCCACAAGCGCCGGGTCGTCGTTGCCTTGCATCACGCTGTCAGCCTTTTGGAAGACTTGTTCGGCCGCCTCAAGTTGCATCTTCGTTTCGGCTTGCAGCGATTGTATCTTGTTTTCGGCGGTCGTCGCATCCATCGCCTCATGGCATGTTGTACAGGAAGCCGTCCGGCTGCCATCTTCCTCGGTGACAAAGATGCCCAAGGCATGGCCACGATACATGGCTGCATTGGTATCCTCTTCGCCGGAACTCATGTGACAATCGGTGCAGCCCGCGCCGGGCATTGTTTCAATAAAGTCAACGCCAACGGCGCCGAGGCCCGTTTCAATGTTGTAGCTGCGATGATCCGTGTCCGGAAAACGCAAACTGCCATGACACTGACCGCACAGTTCCGCAGGGTCGTCAAAAACCTGGTATTTTTTGGTCTCCGAATTGAAATAGGAATGCGCTTCCGGGTCGTGCGGATTATGACAGGCGATGCACGCAACATCCGGCCACTGGCCCTGGCGCATCGCGGTCGTCGATTCGGTAAACTTGCCGTCCTCGGTGGTGAAAAAATAATCGAGCGCCTCCGCCTCCGTCATACCGCCATTGGCAAGCACAGCAGTCGGCCCATGACAGGCGATGCAATTTTCCGGCTCGGCGCCATTGATAACGGAATCGGGGGGCAGGCCGGCCCATTCCTCGGCCAACTCTCCGGCGACATTGTCCTGTGTCAGGGAATGCTTGCTCATTTTCCAGGCATTGAATGTCAAATGATCGGTGTCTTCAAAACGAAGCGCACCATGGCATTGCCCGCAAAGTGAGGAAACCTTCCCAACGGAATCGTATTGCGCCGTGGTCGAGTTAAAATAGGAAAAAACCGGCATCGACGCCGGATGATCCACCGGCACATTATGGCACGATGTGCAGAAAACGTGGGGCCAGTTCGCCGTATCCGCCGCAACGGTATTTTCGTAAAAAACGCCGTTCTCGGTTGTAAAAAAGTGCGCCAGCGCCTGCACTTCTGTCATCCCGCCATTGGCCGTTACAGCAAGAGGACCATGGCAGGCGATGCAGTTTTCCGCATCGACGCCATGAATCACCGAATCCGGCGATTGCCCGGCCCACTCCTCGGCAAGTTCGTCAGCAACGTCAACCTGCGTCTGCGAATGCTTTCCCTGCATCCAGAGCTGGGCGTTGCCGCTGTGGCACAAACTGCAATCGAGTGCAGTCTGCGCCGACCCAATAAAAGTCATTGTCATGACAAATAGCATCATGGCAATTAAAATATGCATCGCAAAAACATCTCTACCTTTCATTTTAATTGCCTCCTTGGGTTTAAAATGGTACATCCATTTTGGCGACCATTCAACAATCACAGTTGATAAAACGCCGCCCATCGATTTGCTTCATCGAGCATGAACGAATTTTTACTTTTCGGCTATCACCTCCTTTCTCGCATGTCACAGTTACATCAGCGCCATGTTGAACAGCGCTTAGAAAAAGTCACCACGCTAATCAACACGACGTTAGATAAAACGCTGTAATATTTTTAATATGTTCTCTGGAAACTTGTCGCCATCTTGACAATATCGCTCACAAACAAGAAACAAATTGTTTTGCATGAGGAGCAGCATTCGGAGCTGTTCGTCATGGCGGCGGCAACTTTGTCAGACGAGACGGCAAGCCTTTCAGGGCTTGGCGACAAACAGGCGGGAGGACGTGGAAAAGAATCGCCCAATGAGGAATCAAGGACTCTCGATTTATTTCTTCAGCAAGATACAAATGATGCGCCTTTCATTTGCTGTGAATAGCAATATCTATCCTATTTTTAATACGACGCATAGAGCATTTTTAGTCCGTTTATTTTCATTTTACCTTGTTCACGTGATCATGTTTTACCATTTACGGTTTTTATTCTTCCGACATATCTGGATTTGTTGCTCCCATTAGAACAAGCATCTATTGCACAGCAAGAACGATAGTGAAGAAAAGATAGACGGCGACAACGCCCCATCCGCATACATTCAGAATTCAGACATTCCCCTTGGCAGACGGAAGAGGACGCGGGAGCAAAGGCAAAAGTTATGCGCCAATTACCGTACCACGGCCACCTTCCCGGCTTTGACCGCCCCTTCCTTGGTCGTCACCAGGTAGACGTAGATTCCCCCGGCGACATATTCGCCGTCGTTGTTTGTACCGTCCCAACTGACGCGGGCGCCCAGCACTTCGCTGCGAGGGATAGATTTAACGAGATAGCCATCGGCGGTGAAAATGCTGACGCTGGAGTTGAGCGCCAGATTGTCGATGTAAAAACGGGAATTCTGCGGTTCCAGAATAAA
>JAJRST010000147.1 GCA_024278645.1 bacterium
CAAAACATGAATTGCATGTTGGGATTTGAAGAGACGAAAGGACTTTTATAAAACCGGCGGTTGCCGGAAAGTTAGTCGCTGTTCGACTTTAAGGCAAAACTATTTTGGGCAATACGATTAAAAAAATGATATTTTTCATGCCGTAAGGATATGGCGACTTTTTTCGGGCTGGCGGTTCAACGAATTTACGAGTGTTTCTATGGAAAAACGAATACTGATAAAAATAGGCGGCCGCGCCTTTGCCGACAGGTCCTGCTTTGAGGAGTTGGCGGCGGCCATGCACTCGGTGGACGCCGAATTTGTCATCGTTCACGGCGGCGGCGCTGAAATATCACAGGCGTTGCAAGAGGCGAATCGCCATACCGTATTCATCGACGGCGTTCGCGTGACGCAAAAGGAGGATGTCGATATTGTCGAACGCGTCCTTTCCGAAACCGTGAATGCGCGCATTGCCGACTATCTTTCGCAATGCGGCGTTCCCTGCCGGCGCATGAGCGGCAGGACGCAGGACTTGCTCGTCGCGCAAAGAACGTTGCGCAACGGCGTGGATATCGGCTTTGTCGGCGAAATCGTCGAAGTGAATCCTCAAGCCGTTTATGAAGCACTTGAGCAGCGGCTCACTCCCGTGGTGTCGCCGATTTCAGCGGCAAAAGACGGCGCCGTTTATAACGTCAACGCCGACGCCGCCGCCGCGGCCCTCGCCGTGGGCGTCCAATGCACGGACCTAGTTTATTTTTCCGACGTGCCCGGCGTCAAGGATGAAAACAGTGAACTTGTACCTCGCCTGTCGGTGCACCGTGGCACTTCTTTCATCCAAGCGGGCGTCATTTCCGGCGGTATGGTGGCCAAAATGGAATCCATATTTGCGGCTATTGAAAAGGGCGTCGAACGCGTGCACATCACCCGCTGGCAGGGCCGGCAGACGCTGGAGAACATCTTGACGGAAAAGCACATTGAAAAAACGACCATTTACCGGGAGGGGACATGAAGGTAAGGGACTTTATTGAACAGGAAAACAACGTGTTGCTGAACACTTATGCCCGACCGGATTTTGTGGTCACGCACGGCAAGGGCGCATACCTCTATGACAGCGACGGCAAGTAATACCTGGATTTTGTTGCCGGCATTGCGGTGACTGCCTTTGGCCATGCCGATGACCAGTCGCAGCGCGTGCTCTCCGAGCAGGCGTCCAGGTTGTGGCATTGCTCAAATTTATACCACATCGAGCCGCAGGTAAAGCTGGCGCAGCTTCTTGTGGACAACACCTTTGCGGACAAGGCTTTTTTCTGCAACAGCGGCGCGGAAGCTGTGGAAGCCGCGATAAAGTTTGCCCGCAAATGGGCCCGGGCGGAAAAAGGAGCGCAGACTTTTGAAATAATTTCCATGAAGCAAAGTTTTCATGGACGAACCTACGGCGCCCTTTCGGCGACAGGACAGCCGTCTTTGTTCGAAGGCTTTCAGCCCATGCTGCCGGGATTTTCGTTTGCCGATTTTAATGATTTGGATGCCGTCAAAAAACTTGTGAGCGACAAGACCTGCGCCGTTCTCGTGGAGCCGGTCCAGGGCGAGGGCGGCGTTTTCCCGGCGCAACGGTCGTTTATGACCGGCCTGCGCCGCTTGTGCGACGATATGAATCTGCTGTTGATTTTCGATGAAATTCAGTGCGGTTTTGGCCGCACCGGAACTTTTTGCGCCTATGAAGATTACGGCGTCACGCCTGACCTCATGACTTCGGCCAAGCCCATTGCCGCCGGTTTGCCGCTCGGTGCCGTTTTGATGACCGACGCCGTAGCGCAATACATCAAACCGGGAGATCACGGCACGACTTTTGGCGGCGGCCCGCTGGCAACAGCCGTAGCTTACGATGTCCTGACACGTATTCTTGAACCGCAACTCTTGCAACATGTGCGGGACATGGGGGATTACTTTTTTCAACAATTGCAGGCGCTGAAAAAGAAATCGACCGTGATCAAGGAAATCCGCGGCAAGGGATTGATGCTGGGGATTGAGCTGGATATAGATCCGAAAGCGTTAATCGACGCCTGTGCTGAAAAGGGGCTGCTGATCTGCAAGACGGGGGGACAGGCCGTGCGTTTTTTACCGCCGCTCAATGTCGACAAAAAACAAATTGACAAAGGACTGCAAAAGCTGCAAGCGGCCCTGGACGAAACAGGAGACGAAAATGGTACGACGCGCTAAGATAATAGACGTCCCGGAAATGGTAAAGTTGATAAATTACTATGCTCAAAAAGGACTCATGCTCGGAAGGCCGATGATCGAGTTGTACGACTCTATTCGGGACTTTGTCGTCGTTGAACGGGACGGCAAAATTGTCGCCTGCGGTTCGCTGGCCGTCATCTGGAGCGACATTGCGGAAATCCGCACCGTGGCCGTGCATCCGGATTACACGGGGCTGGGCATCGGCAAGCAGATCGTAAAGACGTTGATTGAGGATGCCAGGGAGCTGGAGCTGCCCAAGGTTTTTTGCCTGACCTATCAGCCCGAGTTTTTTAAAAAGCTGGGATTTGTCGACGTCGATAAAAAGGAACTGCCGCACAAAGTGTGGAAGGATTGCATCAATTGCGCCAAGTTCCCGGATTGCGATGAAATTGCGCTCATACTCGATATTGCACCTTTAAAGAGCGCTTAACTGTTCCTGCAGCCAAGGGTCGACGGGCGTTGCTGCAAAAGTTTTTTCCGTCTTGTAAAGTCCGTATTCCGTCAGCACATCGGTGAACAGCTCCAGGGGGATGTTCTCAAAATAGAGGTTTCGGATTGTCGCCCCTTGCGGCGCCTCGGGCCACACTTCCCTGGGGTCGTGCTCCTCTTCCCGCGGCAGGTGGATGCCGGCCGGCAGGTGCTTGTCCGCTGTCGCCAGGCAGTAAATCGGCTTGTTCATCTCTCGCGATAAAAGCGCCAGACATTTCGTGCCGATTTTATTCGTCGCCTCTTTTTCCGAAAAGGCGTCGGCGCCGACGAGCGCCAGGTCGCACTCCTGCACGGCCAGGCTCATCGCCGCATCGACGAACAGGGTCGTCGGAATGCCTGCCCGCAGCAGCTCCCTGGCGGCGTTCTTTCCTTCTTCCGCGGGACGCGATTCGGTGAGCAAAACGCGGAACGTCCTGCCCTGTTTTTTCAGCTCTCGTAAAACATACATAACCAGGCTGCTTCGACTGTAGGTGAACAGCGTCGCATGGGGTGGAATGAGTTCGGCGGCTTTTCTCAGCACCTTTCCCTTTGCCGCGGCCGTGTGTCCGAGATAGTGTTCAATGGCTGACAATGATTTCGTCCGCAGTTCGTTTACGGTGATCGCTTCAGCCGCGGTCAGCAGCACATTGTTGACCAGGTTGAACAGCGGCGCCATGCGCGGCTGCAGCCGTATGATGAACAGACCGCGGTGACGAAGATAGGTCAACCCCCGCCGCAACGACGTTGGATGCAGTTTTTGAATCTCGTGCAGCCAGTACCTGGCCGTCCTGTCGACAATCTCGGCGGCGCCGGAGATATTGTCGCGTTTTATATCGTCAAATCCCATAACCGTGTTGTTCAACGCGCGTGTTCACCGTGGCGTCGATGACTTTGATTTTCGCAAGGTCGTGGATGCCCAGACCTTCTTCTTCGGCAATGCGTAAATAGTTGTCCGTGCCTTTGTATTGCTCCGTTGCTTCATCCCAACCCCAAGGGTTTGGCAATGAATCGGAAGAAAACGGCCCCTCGGTATCGGCGGCCATGGGGTCCCAGCCCATGAGCGACGTGCCGACGGCGTCCGCCGCGACCGGGTCTTTGCTGGCAACAAGCGTGTCGTACTCGATGGTTCCAAAGCCCGGGTTCCAGGGGCCCTCGCCGTTGTCCGCGGTCATGATGGCGTCGCATACGGCAAAGTGGATGGGACGGATTTTGTTGAGATCGACGATGGTGCGCACCAGGCTTTTGTATCCCGCATACTCGTTCGTCTTTGAACCGTCGGCGCTTGTGTGCAGTTTTTCGCGCCAGGCGCCGCTTTTTTGATAGACGCTCAGCGGCGTCGATCCGATCATGTTTTTCATGGCATTGGTGACGCCGGCCCCATAGTGGCGCTTTACTTTTGGCAATGAGATAAAGCAATCAAAATCGTGCAGCACGCCGTTTTGCA
>JAJRST010000148.1 GCA_024278645.1 bacterium
CGCGAATTACGCGAATAGTTAATCATTCACCATCCATTACATTTTTCTATTGAAAACCACGTCTCCCTTTCAACTCTACTCCGTTTTCAAGAAAAAAGCGATCGGGATGCGCCCAAGGTCGATGCTGCCGCCGCTCAGGCGCACCGGGAAATACCAGGGCTGATCAAAAAAGACCGCCGGGTAGCAGTAGCCGTGTCGAATTTCAAACGAAAACAGCCGCGGTTTAAAGCAGCGATTGATGAGCAGTCTGGTGCTGCGGATGCCGGAATCTTTGCCCTCCGGGTCCAGCGAACGCAGCAGATTATCAGCGACCTTGGATTCAATTTTCGTGATGTGAAAATAACCGTCCAGATCGATGCCTTTTTCAATGTCAAAGCCGCGGCCGGCCAGCTCTGCATGGGCGGTAATCAGGCCCTTGGCGTGGGCGCGCTGCGTCGGCAACAACAGCGCCGAATTGATGCCGGAAAAATGCAGCGATAGTTTATAAGGAGAATCCATAATGTCTTTGGCGTTCAAGGATAATGAAAAAGCGCCGCCGATATTGCCGCCATAGAGGTCTATGGACATATACGGAACCTCCACACGTCCGTACCCGATAAAGGCCTCAATGTGCGCATTCTCGAGGACATAGCTGGCGGCGGTGATTTTACGAATTTTGACAAGGCTCTTGTGGGTTGCGGCGTTTGAAAAATAGTTGCGGTATAAAAGATAGTCGGCCAGGCTTCCCGTGGGCGTGCGCACATTGACGCCGCCGTCGCCGATGAGCAGGCCGCTGCTCATCTCCACGGCCTGGTCGACGCTGATATCGGAATTTATGCGGTCGATTTTTATGCCGCCCGGAAGATTGACGGTCAGGTCCTTTGTCTTGACATTCACCGAGAGTCGGGCAATCGCCGTATCGGAATGAACCGAAATGTCAAGATCGTTGTGTCCGGCGTACAGGATGTCCCGGGTAATAAAAATCGTATCTTCCGCCGACTGGTGCAACTGGATGTCGGCGCTGACCGTCGGCTTGTCGTCGATCATGCGGACGCTCGCCGTCATGGCGCCGGTCGTCCGTAAATCGGGAAGAGTAATCGAGCCGCTGTCCAGCCGGACAGTGTTAAAATCGGACAAGGAAGCGGCAAAACGGATGTGATTGTCATGGAAAACCGACTGCGGCAGGTTGCTCGTCTTGGTGCTGTCGATGAGAAGGTCAAAGGTAAAGTCGCCGCTTTGGTCCGAATTCACCTGCGCGCCGATAGTAATGTTCACGCCGTTCAAGGTGACAAACTGGCGCAAATAATCGATGTTAAAATCCCGCGTTTTTATTTTTGTTTGCACGTGAAAAGTAGTATCCTCGGCCGAGACGGCAACACGGGCGGCGGCGTCAAGCGACGTCGACCCGGTAATGTGCAGCCCGGCCAGCGCATTGGTCAATTCTTCCGGGAGAAAGGCAAGCAACGCCTCGTGCTTTAACGTGGCGTCTGTTACATCCAAAGTCGCTTCGATTTTTTTTCCCATATTTGCCGAAGCTTTGGCGTTCAGCGTCAGAAAATCATTGACCGAGGCGGATATGGACGGGATTCGCACCAGTTTGAATTGCTTGTCCGTTTGCGCGCGCAGGTCGGCGTTGAAAGAAATCGGCGCAAAAGCCGTTTTCTTGAATTCCTGCTCCACAACCACGGAATCCGTGTGTATGGCGATTGTTCCGCCAATGTCGTCCAGACCGTTCAGCGTGATGTCCATTTCAGCACGCAAGGTCGAATGCACGGGCGAGGCGGCGAGCGCCGACAGATCAAAACCGCGGAGATCAAAATGGCTGCGGCCATACAGGTCATCGAGATCAGTTTCGGCGCCGAGGTCGACGTCGCCGCTGAAATCGGCGCCCAGGAAGTTGGCGACGGCGACCTTCGCCCGCAGGGATGACGGCATAAAATCATCATTGAACTTTGCCGAAAAGTCCAGATGCGTGCGGCCGGCAAAAGCGGTCAAACTGTCCGGCAATGCGGCGGCCAGGGAGTCAATGTCCACAGTGACCGTCACATCGGGGTGGTGCACCGCGTCCATGCCCAGGGCAAAACGCGTGCTGGAGGTGAAATTGAAATTCTGCAAAAGATACTCGCCGCTGTTCAGGGTGGCGCCGAAATCGCGCAAATGCAATCGTACGACGCAATCCAGTCGGCTGCCGAGGCTGTCTGGCAGCGTCCCGGAAATTTCTGTGCCGGCGAGGGAAAGAAAGGCGTCCGGGTTGTGCAGATAAATGTCCGGCATCAACGAATCGGGCAGGACCGTCCCCGCAATGCGAATGAATTGCTCGATGGGAATGCGGCTGCGCTGCACTTGCAGGCGCAAGCTCGGCTGCGTTAAAAAGTTGTTTACACTCAGCTCCACATCGACCCAGGACACGTCGTCGACAAAAAGCGAGGCCGGATCGATTTGAATGTGGCCGTCGATGACATTCAGCACGCCCTGCATCTCGGCGAGGATGGGCAAGTGCAAGGCGCCGGCGTCCACACGGACCATATCCGGTATTTGCAAAACGACGTCCATAACGCCGATACTCCCTCGCAACGTTATGTGCTGCAGGGACTTGGCGACCATGTCCAGGTCGACGTTCAGAACGCCGTCCACATCGAGGGATTGCACCGGCGTTTTTTGAGAAAAGGAAAAGACGGAATTCTCGCACTTTAGTTTGAAACGGCCGCGCACCTGTTTTTGCTGCTCCAACAGGACGCCGCGCGGCGTTTGTACATCCTCCAGGGAGCAACTGATGTCGCTTAAAAAAAGGTGCTGATTGCTTGCCGAGTCCGGCACGTCCACGGTAATTTGCGCATTGCGCAGGCGAAAGCTGCGCAAATCCACGGCAATCGGCGAGTTTGCCGCCAGCGAGTCGGTTTGTGGTTCTTGTTGTTGTGCGATGGAATCCTGCGTCGGAAGAACCACCAGGGCAATGCGCGGCGAGTCGACCAGCGCGGACGTGATAATAAAACGACGGTGCAAAAGCTCGCCCAGGCTGTAGCGCAGGGACAGCTCCCTGGCGTAAAAAGAGTGCAGCGGCATGGCCTGGTCTTGCTGCGCGGAATCCGGCGGCAGGGATATGTTTTTGAACACAAAACCGTTAAACAGGCTAAAGTGAACGGCGTCAAATTCTAGCGGGCGATGCAGATTGTCCTGTACGAGCTTTTCGACGAGATTCTCAACCCGCGCCGGGGTAAGGTAAAGGATGACGCCGGTGACGGCGATGACGATCAACAGCATCAGAGCGATGACAAAAAACAGCAGAAGACGCCACAGCCGTGCCGGCAAAGATCGTGTCCTGCGTCGCGATTTTTTCTCTGACTTGTCACTCAAAAGCGGCTATGCCTCCAGTACGAGACCATCATAGGGCGTGAAATCGGCCGGCAGTCTCTCCCCTAAATCTTGTGCACCCAAAGCCACAAGCGGACTGATTTCCAGATTCCACGTCACGTTGCCATTGTCATCCCTCGGGACGCTGTAGCCCGCCCCTTCCAGCATGGCGCCAAAGTAATTGCGTAAATCCCGGCGAGCGGTCTCGGGCGAGTCCGGCCCCGTCTTGTTCTTTATCGGACTAAACTCTTGCCAACGCTCAACTTCAACTACGCAGATGTTTAGCGTTTGCGGAAAGACGTCGAATATAAATTGTTCGAATTTATAGGCGTTTGGCGCCGACGGCTTGGCGATCTCGCCCCGTTCATTGACGCACTTGACCGCCTTGTGAGAAATGTGAAACGGCAGCCGACTCTCTCCGGAGACCACGGCCTCCAGAAACGCCCGGTTAAAAACGTGAATGCCGATGCTGCCTTGGTCAAAGAGCAAATCGCCGTTGTCGTCCGTTCGCCGTTTGTCCTCTTCCAGCAGTTCGGTGTATTCGATGACCGTGTACGCCCCGTCCAGCACGCCGATGTTGCCCAGCTTTTCATCCGGGTGGCTCTTCTTCACCGTCTTGGCGCTCACATCGGCCATTTCCAGAATGTGGCATCCGATAAACATGGGGTCGCATATTTTTACCAGGGGGTTGTCCACCTGAAAATAGAATAAATATTCGATGCCGCGCAACCGCATGTCCCGCAACAAGTTGTGCGACTTTAGCGCGTTGAGCAAACCGCCGTGTCCATCCGGCGCCATAGCCGGGGCGTATTTCGTTTCCAGCAGAATTTTGCCGTCGTCGTCCACGGCCGGCAGCATTCGCTGCGCGAACAAATGCACGCTCGCCGGGTCCTTGCCGAAATAGCCATGCTCTTCAAAAAAGCGCCGCGTCTCCTCGATGCTGTAGATGTTGGTCATAATATACCACGGCAGCACGACGCCGTACTTTTTTTCCATGGCCAGTATTTTTTCCGCGTGATATTGAAACAGGCTGCGCTCGGTCACCGGACCGACCGGAAAGAAGCCTTTGGGCGCTTCGTATTGCAGGCGGGAAGATTGGCCGCCGGCGACCAGGATGACGCCCACCTTGCCGGCGCGCAGCGCTTCCTCTCCCACCTGAAGCGCTTGCGCACGCCATGCTTTTTCCTGCTCACTCCGCGGCAGGCGCTGCACCTCCGCCGGCTGCAAGGCGCCGGGAACGTAGCGATTTGCCGCCTGCTTTGCCGGATCATGGCGCTCAGTTCATGCACCAGCTTAAAGTCAATCCGTTCCAATTGTCCGACGAGAATTTCTCGCTCCTCGACGTTCAGCTCGTCCCAGTAGCGCAACAAATGCTGTTGATCGTAGCGGGAGAGGTTTTCGGACCATTCGTGGTATTTTTGTTCCGTGTTCATTTTCACCGCAACTGTTTGAGTGCTGTATTTATAAAGCGTGTTTGAATTCCGGTTTTTTTCAAAGATTCTTTCCCCGTTGCCCATGCTTTTCATAAAAAACAACCCCCACCCGCCGAATATGGGCGACGACCTCCGGGTCGCTGATCTGGTGAAAGATGGACAGGTCGAACATATAGGGCAAAAGCAGGTCGTCAATCTCCTCCATGATTTTTCCCAGGACGGAAAGGGTTAAATCATCTCCGCCGACCAGCGAGAGATCAATGTCCGAACCGTTTTTGAAATTTCCCTTGGCGCGGGAGCCGTAAAGGATCGCCTTTTCAACCTGCGGATAACGGGCCAAGATGAGCTGAATCTTTTTAATGACCGCATCGGACAAGCCGTATCTCATGGCAGCTCTTCCCGCTCGAGTTCCTTCATCCTTGCTTGAAACAACTTGAATTCGTTGAAATAAACGTCGAGAATAGCCGAGACAATCTTGGCTGCAACCTCTTCATTGTAAGTATGGGATGTCAAATTTCGATCCCGGATCATGTCCATCCATGCGTCGCCATTATGAATGAGACCTCGCTTGAACGCCTCGCGGGTTGCGTCTTTGGAACCGAACAAGTTGCTTGCGCCCCGGTTTTCGAGAAAATCCTTCATCGTATTCCAGGCCAGCTCGTGTGTATATTCAAAAGCCTGAATCAGCCCTTGTTCTTCAAGCTCTGAAAGTTTGCGTTGATGAGCAAGCTCAACCGCTTCTTCCAGCTTTGCCAGCGCCTTTTGGTAATGACGAAGCCGTTGAATCCACCGAATGTCCTGTTCGCTCACAAGTTGTCTCCATAAAAAGTTGTTTGTCGCACTCGATCACCGAACCACCCTGCCCTTAATCGCCTGCGCCCAGACATCGTCAATCGTTTCGGCCAGGAAAAATTGCATGCCTCTTTTGGCGTTTTCGGGAATTTCCTCCAGGTCGTCCTTGTTCTTGGCCGGCAGGATGACTTTTTTGATGCCGGCGCGGCGCGCCGCCAGTACTTTTTCCTTGATGCCGCCCACGGGCAGCACCTTGCCGCGCAGGGTGATCTCGCCGGTCATGGCCACGTCGTTGCGAACCGGCCTGTCTTTAATCAGCGAAACCAGCGCCGTGGCGATGGTCACGCCTGCCGAGGGGCCGTCTTTTGGTATGGCCCCGGCGGGCACGTGAATGTGGATGTCATGCTTGCTGAAAAAGGAGGATTCGATCTTTAACTCCTTGGATCGCGAGCGCACATAAGAGAGCGCCGTCTGCGCCGATTCTTTCATCACATCGCCAAGCTGCCCGGTCAGGATAAGCCCCTTTGAACCGGGCATTTGCGTGGCTTCGATGAACAGGACGTCGCCGCCGGTGGGCGTCCAGGCCAGGCCGGTGGCCACGCCGGACTGCGAGGTGCGCTCCTTGACTTCGGCGTAAAATTTTTCCGGCCCTAAAAAGCCGTGCAAATTCTCGGCGGTGATGACTTTTTTATCTTCATTGCCGGAGGCCACCTCTTTGGCCACTTTGCGGCACACGGTTGCAATCTGTCGCTCCAGGTTGCGCACGCCGGCCTCGCGCGTGTAACCCTGGATGATCTTGCGAACGGCGCTCCTTTGAAAAGCAATGTTTTTTCGCTTCAACCCGTTTTCGGCGATCTGCCGGGGAATCAAATATTTTACGGCGATGTGCA
>JAJRST010000149.1 GCA_024278645.1 bacterium
CCACCAATCCTGCCACTCGCCGTCGAACCACAGCACGTCGACGTCGTAATTGTCGACGATTTCCTTGAGCTGCGCTTTCATATAGTCGATATATTCCTGTTTGCGATCGGCATAGATTTTATTCTTGCCATGCGCGGCGCGTGAATTTTTCGCGTCCGGGTTGATGTGTTGCGCCGGATGATGCCAGTCGAGTATGGAATAATAGGTATTGAAACTGATCCCCTGCTTGTCGCATTCGGCTTTTAATTGCGCCAGAATGTCCTTGCCGTAGGGCGTCGCGTCGACGACGTCGTAATCCGTGACCTTGCAATCGAACAGGGCAAATCCGTCGTGGTGCTTGGAGGTGATGACCATGTATTTCATACCCGCCTGTTTTGCCAGTGCGACCCACTCGGCGGCGTTGAATTTCGTCGGGTTGAATTGCCCGGCGAATTTCTCATACTCTTCGCCGGGAATGTTCGCCGAGGCCTGAATCCACTCGCCGATCCCCGGTATACGCTCGCCCTTGTATTCTCCGGCCGGAACGGCGTACAATCCCCAATGAATGAACATACCAAACTTGGCGTCGCGCCACCATTGCATACGGGCGTCTTTTTCCTCCTTTGTTTCGTGCGTATAATCTTTGGGCGCTTTTTGACATAGAATCATTGATAAAATAACCAGAAAGCCAAGAATCAAAAGGGATGCACGCTTCATTTTTCTCCTCCATAATTATGCCTGATAGTTATAATTAATGAGATTCTTTATAAAAAGCAAGTAAAAGAGAAAACTATCACGTTTTTATCCGATTGCAAAGTATTCGTTGATTATCTTTAATTTTCATCTAAATTAGGAATAGAAGTTTGCTGTTCACGCCATCGAACGGAAACCGTTATGAATAGTCCCCTTGGGAGAAAAAACATGCTTCGATTCTTTTTGCCTTTCTTGCTCATGCCGACTTTTGTGTGCGCCCAGGTGTACTCTTTAACCGCATTCGGACAATGGAGCTCGCCAACCGGCGACTATGCCGACAAGGGCATTGGCGGCGCCAAAGCCGGCTACGGCGGCGGCGCTGATCTCGATGTTTTTCTCAACGACAACTTTGCATGGAAAACCACGGCGAGCTTTTCCGCCAACAAATTGACCAATCCGACGCCCTTTGGGGAAAAGGAGTTGTTCTTGTCGGATTCCTATTTTTATTACAACCTTCCGGTTATAACCGGAATTGCCTGGCGACGCCAGGCGACGTCAAACCTCGAATTCGTATTCTTTGCCCAAACCGGCGTCAATTATGCGGAATTTCCAAACATCGAGGGGACGATTGAAGATAATTCGAAATATCCGGATACTATCGAAACGTCATTCCAGGGGCGTACAAACTGGGGCTATGTTCTCGGCGGCGGCGTCACATTTTACCAAAAGGCGACCTTGAGCCTGCGCTATATGAACTTTGGCGATTATGCCTTTTCGGGCGATTATTATTCTTCCAAAACCGCGCTCTATCGCGAGCATGAACAAAAAACGCCCGTTTCATTTTTTATGCTGACATTTGGTTATAACTTTAATCTTTCGGAAGAAAAATAGCAAAGGGAAAAACCATGAAACAGGTCGTATTTTTTATTCTTTTATCTCCCCTATTCACTTTTTCCGGGGAAAAAATGAATCATCCGCAAAACGTCAAGCTGGCCGGCGAGCTGGAGCAGCGCGTCCGCCTCACTGAAAAACGATTTATGCACCAACCGTTCGACCTCGACCTCATCGTGCAGGACGTGGCGAGAAAGCCGGAGCTGAAACGCCGATTCGAGGAATATGAAGGCGACGTCTCCGGCAGGACGCTGGGCAGTTGGAGCTACATGTCGCGGCTGCTCGACGAACATCCGGCCAAGCTGGACAGCATCTTTGAGCTGGAAATACAATACCAGAGCGACGAAGGCTATTTCGGCCAGGATCAGAAAAAGATCAATTGGGACTATTGGGGACGACAGACCTTTGGCCATGGCCGACTACTCGGCGGCCTGGTGCAGTACTATCTGCTGACGCACGATGAGCGCGCGATGCAGGCGGCGACGAGGCTGGGCGACTATCTTGTGCGCTCCATTCCCGAATGGACCAGCGCTCACGCAGACAACCCCTGGACCAATCAAAGCGATTGGGTCGAGTGGAAAAGTTCCACCTCCAACCGTCAGCATTTCGTCAAAACGCACATGACCAGCATCCTGGAATCGCTGGTGATGTTGTACGACGTTAACCCTCGGCAGCAATATCTTGACGCCGGCAAAAAGCTCATCGAGCTGTTTCCGGAGTTCGGGCAATACCATTCACACTCCTACATGAACACCATGACCGGCATGGCCATGCTTTATGCCAGAACCGGCGATCACCAGGTTTTCAGCAGGTTGTACAACCTTTACTGGCAAGACGTCATTCGACGCGGCTGGCAGATGGACGGCGGCATTCGCGAGTGGTTTCCCTCGGATCATCGCACCGAGGGTTGCTCCATCACCGACTGGATTCGCCTCAACCTTTACTTGTGGGAAATCACCCAAGATGCG
>JAJRST010000150.1 GCA_024278645.1 bacterium
ACCTCGCTGCCAAACCCCAGCCTCACACCTCGCTGCCAAACTCCGACCATGCACTTCGCTGCCAAGCTCCGACCACACACCTCGCTGCCAAGCTCTGCTTGGCAGCGTTTTTCAGCAGCTCCACCAGCCGAAAGCCTGCAAAGCCAAGCTCCGCTTGGCGCGCAGCATTTGCGTTTCACAACAGAGCATTGTCGCGTCGCCAAGCCGGAGCTTGGCGACGAGGAGGGGGGCGGCGCCTGGCGACGAGGAGGGGGTGACGCCTGGCGACGAGGAGAGGGGCGACGCCTGGCGACGAGGAGAGGAGCGACGCCTGGCGACGAGAAAGGAACCGGGTAGACGTCGATGATTTTCAAATAATCGACAATCCGGTTTCCCCCGGCGATGACGCCGCTTCTTTTGTCCATTGCATCACTTTCGCTTTAGTGCATTTCCGTTTCAACGCTTTTCAGCGCCGGACGATAATAGTTAAAGACGACGTTCGGGTGCTCGGCCAGCAGCGACATGGGCACGGAAGTATCGACAATCCGCTTCGAAATCATAAAGGCTGTCAACCTCATGCCGAACGGATTGTCATGCGTTCCCGCCTGCCAGATCGACACTTTTTCCGCCTTCCAGGTTTCCACCGGGCCGACGGTGACGGCCTGCGTCGGCACGCCGACCACATAGCCGCCGCCGGATGTACGCGCATTTTGCATCAGGGTGATGGGATGCAGATCAACGACCCGCGTCGCCAACCGGCGAAAATCCTCAGCGGACGGCGGCTGATCCGTATATTCTCCTTGCCGCTTGAAAGGATCGTTAAACGCCCAGTGCTTCACATCGCCCTGTCCGCCCTGCATGGTCAGGCAGCGGACGTCGTCGAAAGAGGAGGAATAATCGTCCAGCGAATCGGTTTTCGGGAAATGGATATTCTCCTCCGGCATTCGCAATTCCGGCTTGATGCGATCAAAACAGAGTTCGCGATCGGCGCGGGCAAACGAGAGCGGATGCGTTTCCGGGACGTGTTTGCCATTCACCACCCATTCATCCATGCCCCAAAAGTGTGCATTTTTCAGGGAAATGTCGAGGCTGTTGACAAGCTCGGCGACCAGCGGCAACTGCTCCGTCGGCCCAATGGGGCCGCAGATGCCGCTCGGCCGCGAGGGCGTCGCCTGCTTCCACGCATGGATATATTCCAGCGCTTCCGCCAGGTAAAACGATTCCAGGGTTTCGTAAAAGACGACTTTGAATCCGGGGCGCGAGAGTTCCAGCACATCCTTTGGCGTCAATTGCGCCGCATCTTTAAGTATTTGTTCATCCAGGGTGGTATAGTCCCACCAGTTTTCAGCCAGCATACTTTTTTTTCGCGACATTTATATCTCCTCCATTTGCAAGATGATATTTAGATAGTAAATTTCCCCGGAAAAGTCAAGACAATCATCATAAAAAAGCCGGCGGTATTCGAGGCGCCCGGCATTTCGCACTCCACGCGCGAGTAAATGTTTTCGCATCATCACCGCCGGCAATTCTAACTTGCATTATTCATAAAATCAGGCCTCGAAGACTCCAAGACTCTAAGAAACATTGCCTTACACGCAGGAAGGCATTAGTAGAAAGTTTTAGAAACTATTTGTTCTATTTATAATACTATTGTCTCATTTCTATTGTTTTTGAGCACCTTCGAGACTTGGCGCCTTTGAGGCGAATGAATTTTCCAGGTTAAGAAAATAAACAGTCAAGCTACCTTTTACTCGAAAAAGCATAAGCAATCGCCTTTGAAGCACAGCCGTCGACGCATGAGCCGCACAGGATACAATCCGGGCGCTCCATGTCGCCATTTTGCACCATGGCGTTCACCTCCAGGCTCATGGGGCAGTTGCGCGTGCATGTCATGCAATTTGTGCACTTGTCCGGCTCCGCCGCCAAATGCAGCGCCGGCATGCGCAGCCGATTGCGCAGCCAGCGGCCAATGATCATAAACGGCGCCATCCAGCAAATGTAATGGCAGCCGCCGCGTCGGCCGAATATCGCCGACAAACCCATAAAAATGCCAAGAACGGTATAATAGGTAAAGTACCAGTAATCCTGCCGCAGCGTCAGGCCGCCGTCGAGTTGGTAGAGGGGATCAATCGTGCGCAAGCCGCCGGCTTTGACGGCAAAGAAGATTATCAGCGCCATCCACGGGATCCACAACGCCCATTTTATCCAGCGACCTTTTTTTACCGGACGCGAATTCATCGCCGCCCCAATCTCCATCATGCCGCCCGCCGGGCACAACCATCCGCACCACAAACGGCCGACAAACAGCGACGAAACAAACAACCCCAGGAAGATAAGAAAACTGCCGTTGATGACGCCCTCGTTTACTCCCATGACGATGAGATAAGGGGAGAAATAGTACAGCGTAATGGGGAACAACAGCAGAGAAATGAATAACAGCGATTTCCTTATGCTTTGTCGCTTTGAAGCCATGTACATTTTCCCTCCAAATTGGTTCATACTCAAAATAGTTCAATTGTTCGAAAAATAAGAGCTAAAGATATTTTAGCCATTCATTACGGAACAATGACCTTCAGGTTTTCATTTTTTTTGCAAACCTTTCTCGAAAAAAGGTGTCTACATTTATATTATCTCGCTCCCACGCTCCGGCGTGGGAGCGCCTCATCGACGCTCCGCGTCGCGTGTCGCAGCAGATGCACGGTCCACCTGTAAATAAGCTGTCGCCGCAGGCAACATCGTATACCGGGACGCAGAGCGTCCAAAATGCATTGCGACGGAGACCGTCGCAACGAGGGGAAAAGAATCCCCGGAGTTGGAACCCACCTTAAAGGTGGATCCCAACTTTTCCCGGCAGTTGGAGCCCACATTAAAGATGAACCCAACTTTTTTCTTTGGAATAACGAAAAGAATGTTTATTCTGATGAACAAATGATCGATAAAAAGGAGGGTATGTTTAAATGAACGGCAAAGAACGCTATTTAAAAACAATCTCCGGCGAGCCTGTCGACCACATTGCGCGAATTCCCATCCTCATGCAGTTTGCGGCGGAGTATATCGGCTCCAATTACGGACAATTTACGTCGGACTATCGCGTCCTCGTCGAGTCCGGCATTCGCTGCGCCAGGGATTTTGACTGTGATCAACTCAGCACTATCTCCGACCCCTACCGCGAAACGCAGGGATTCGGCGCCGAGATCGAGTATCTTCCGGACAGCGGCCCCAAGTGCCTGGCGCCGCCGTTGCAGGAGGCCAAGGATTTGTCGCTGCTTAAAAAACCCGCCCCACTGAAATCCGAGCGCATGCTGGATCGCGTCCGCGCCATTCGCGCCTACAAGGAAAAGTATGGCGACGACTATTCGATCATGGGCTGGGTTGAAGGCCCCGCGGCAGAGGCGGCGGACCTGCGCGGCGTGATGAACTTCTTAATCGACCTCATGACCGACGTTCCTTTTGTGCAGGAATTGATGGACCTGTGCGTCGACGTGGGCGTCGAATTTGCCCGGGCGCAATTGCAGGCGGGCGCCGACACTATCGGCATCGGCGACGCCATCGCCAGCCAGGTATCGCCCCAGGTCTATGAGCAGCTCATCCTGCCGCGGG
This sequence comes from bacterium, assembly GCA_024278645.1. Taxonomy (GTDB): domain Bacteria; phylum Zhuqueibacterota; class Zhuqueibacteria; order Residuimicrobiales; family Krinioviventaceae; genus JAJRST01. The sequence goes on from JAJRST010000150.1 coordinate 3,580, forward strand.
AGAAGCGGCTCATCGACGGCGTCAAAGCCGCCGGCGGCCTGGTGCGCCTGCACATCTGCGGCGACATCACGCATCTGCTGCCCGGCATCGCGGCGCTGGACATCGACATCCTCGACGTCGATTATATGGTGGACATGGCGCGCGTTCGGGAAATCGTCGGCCGCAAGGTCGCACTTGCCGGCAACATCGATCCGGTGAGCGGCGTGAA
>JAJRST010000151.1 GCA_024278645.1 bacterium
ATCTCGCTGTGAGTCTCTTGTATATTGTCGATGGTATATTCAAGCACGGGATTTCGGCGCATGAGCTTTTTAAGGGCGATGACCGAATCCAGGTAGCCATCCTGCATCCAGTTCACATCGGTCTTGGAAGTCGGCAGCATAGCATAAAGCGTATCGATTAACGCATAGGTTCTTTCGATCTCCAGGCTGTCAAAATCCTGTTGCGAAGCAATGCCAAAATATTGCAACGAATCGGCAATGCCGAAATAGGTGTCTCTTAGCTTTCGCGATATGACCTGGGATGCTTCATTTGTTTTAATGAGTTGCCTGAGCACATCTTCGTCAATTGAGGTGATAAAACCCGCCAAAAAAATGAGGTAAAAAAGCTGCACAATTCTGGCACGCGTTTTTTGAGATTTTTTATCCATCGAGAGCGAACCTCCAAAAGTGATCTTTTTTGCAGAGGATGCAATTGATTAACTGACGCTCAAAATTATTTGAACACATCAATCACAGTGTCGGTTTTTCCCTTTAATCGCTTGATATTATCCGATAAAGTTGCAATCTGCTGTGAGAAGCTGGTCAACTCTTTCCCCAGGGCGTTCAGGTTTTCCTCGAGCATCCTGATAGAGGCGTCGCTCACCTGGATATTCGTCGTTGCAACAACGTCGTCGGCGTCACGGTTGTCCTTCGGTTCTTTGAGCGCCAGAATGGCCGCATATAGAAAAGTGATCATTTCGCCGATAAAGCCGATGGCCAGCGCCCATACCGTGAATTTTGTCCAATCCGTGGTAAACTTGACCAGGGCGCCAAGCAAAACAAAAACCGCAAAAAAGTTGTAAAAAAACGTGGGGCCAAAATTCAACTTTCTTTTTGACATCTTTCCTCCTTGATAAGCTGGTAATAAATACAGAAATGCCTTTATGCCTGCCGCAATATTATTCCGGCCATGTTATTGCACGACTTCAACGATGCGAAAACCGACGTAATTGGTTTTAGCGTCGTATCGCAATCTCTGCCTTCTGCCGCATTCGAGATAAATTTCATCCTGCGTCCAACTGCCGCCGCGGATCACTTTGGCTCCATTGTTATCGGGCAATTCTTCGCAATCGAAGCACGGATCAATGTCGTCGCTCTCCTGGTATCCGGTCAGGGCGTAGCTGTCGTTCACCCACTCGTTCACATTGCCGCCCATATCGTAGAGCTTGTATTTGTTGGGAGGGAAAGAGCCCACCGGCGCCGTGTAAATAAAGCCGTCATGTTCATACACGCCGTCGCGTTTTTTAAAATTGGCCAAATAGTCGCCGTTGGGACATTGCAAGTCCTGCCCCCAGGGATAGACGTTCCCTTCCAGGGATCCACGCGCCGCGAATTCCCATTCGGCCTCGGTCGGCAGGCGAAACGTCTTGCCCAACGTCCACCGGGTCAGCGAATCGCAAAAGGCTTTCGCCGCCGTCCAGGTGATGCCGACGACGGGGTAGCTGTTGTATTTGAAATCGTAAAAATAATCGCGCATGCCCACAAACTCTTTCCAGACGGAATCCGCCGGGGAAAACATGGCGGAATCGTTGTCATCGCACTTTTTCAGAAAATCGCGAAATTCGGCGTTTGTCACTTCAAAGGCGCTTATTTTAAAATCGCTGACAGTGACCGTTTTTGTTCGTGCATCATTGACTTCGCCAAAGAGCTCGTTATTAAGGCCCATCATAAAGCTGCCGCCCTTGATGGTGACCATGTTGTCGAGAGCGCGCAGGTCCTTCTTTTTCAACACGCTAAAAGAACCGGAGCAGGACAAAAGAAAAATCATCAACATGATGCTTGCAATGGGCAAAAGTCTGTTCATGGCGCCTCCTGGTATTGTAAAATAAAAACTAGTAAAGAATACTTTCATCAGGACAAATCGCGCAATCTTTCACCTTGTCAAAGTAAAGGATGAGGGAGATTTCAACGTCATTGACCCCGATGCTTTTCGCCGCATTTGCGGGCACGCTGTAATAGCCGACAAATTCAAATTGCTTGTAAATAAAACCCAGCTTGGCAGAAAATGAATTGATCTCGTTTTCATAAGAAGCATACAAACCGCATGTAACTTTGGCAATATCCGAATGTATGCCGTAAAGATTTTGCACCGCCGGATAGTTCGACAACGGGATATAGAGGTCAAAACCGCCGTCCCAGCGGTATACATTTTAGTAATATCGCATGGCCGCATAAGGACGCACCATTTTCGAACCCAGGGCCACAAACCAGTTCGTCTCCGGCGCAAGCGTCTCGCCGTTGTCATGATCAAGAAAGGATATGTCGGGCCGATTGACATGCAGCATGCTGAATCCAAAGCGGAATGCATTTGACGCATAAAACAGGCCGAGGGATAGATCAAGGTAATATTTTGTATTGGCATACAAAATGGGATCCTCGGCGTTTTCAAAATTGGGAAGATCAAGTTTGTTGTCATCAATCCCCCGCCAGACCTGACCGAGACCGACGCCCAGTTTAAAGCGCTCGCCAAACGAACGGTTGATATTAAATTGCAGCATATTGACGGCCAGAACGCCGGCCCGGTCATTGAGGGCCAGAATATTCGCCCCCCAATGGCCGATCACGTTTCCTTCATCGTACATAAAATAGGTCGTCGCCGGCGAGTCCGCCAGGCCGCCGGACAGCCGCATCATGCCGGCGGCAAAACGGCGAATATTGTTGGCGCCAAAAGCGGACGGATTATACAGGACCGGCAATCGCCGGGTAGAGTACAGGTGATAGTCCTGCGCCACGCCGGCGCCGGCCATCATGCAAAACAATATAATGATAAACTTATTTCGCGTTAAATGCATTCTTACCTCAACAAGGTGACCATCCCTTTGTGCGTAATTTCTCCGTTTTTGCGCAAAATGTAAAAGTAGGCGCCGCTGGCCTGCGGCTTGCCGTTCTCGTCCGCCCCGTCCCAGCCGCCCGATTTTTCCGTGATGGCGATGGTCCTGATATGCCGCCAATTGCGATCAAATACCTGTAGTTCATAAACATCGCCGCTAAAATCATCCGGCATCTTGAAAAGAAAAACGTCGTTGATGCCGTCTCCATTCGGCGTAAAGGCGTTGTAGGCCACGATGTCGTCGGTAAAGCCAAAGTTTTGCGTGTACACGGCGCACGGCTCGGCCAGGATGTGATAGACGGTGTCCGTGGTCGCAACGCGTTTTGCAATCTCTTCGTTTGCCCTGTCAGTCTTGAGGCTGTATTCGCCCGGCGGCGTTTTGTCAAAATAAAAGACGCCGGCGTCGTTTGTCAGCGCCGTTGTCGCCGCGTCGGCGCCGATCAGAAAAACCGCGACCCCGGCGAAACGTTTTTCATTGTCATCGACGCGTTGGTTGCCGTTTTTATCCAGCCACACCGTGCCGGTGATCCGCGCAAGGCACTGAAAGCCAAAGTCGGCGGCGACGCTGTCGCAAAAGGTCGCGGTTACTTTGGCTTGCGGGACGCCGGAATCGCCGTTGGTCCACTGGAATTGCGGCAACGCCGCCATATCGACTTTGACGGTATACTCTCCCGCTTCGGTTTGAAAGGAATAACGTCCCTTTTCATCCGTTTCGGTGTATTTCAAGGAATCGTTTCCCCGCCACAGGGACACGCCGACGCCGGGCATCCCCATGTTTGGATCGGGCTCGCCCGCGGCTCGGTCGTCGCGCCAGATCAGGCCCTGGATTTTCGACGGCCGGGGTTGCAGACCGATATCCGCGTCGTCGACCGTATCTCCGGCGGCGATGGCCATGCCATCCGTATATGAAAAGCAAGCGATGCTGTAGCATTCCAGATCACCCGGATGCAGCTTCAAGTGATAGAGATTCGGGAAAAGCGCTCCAAAGGAAAACGAGCCGTCGACATCGGTTCGCGTGGAATCGACCGGGGGGTCCGAGTCGGCGGCGAACAAGTAGACTGACGCTTCGGGGTACGGCGGTTCGTCGTCGGATCGCAGGCAGTTTGCATCCTCATCAATCCATAGAAACCCGGAGATGCCGCCCGGCAGCGGATGAAAAGCGAAATTCATTTTCGGATAATCCCGGGCCGGCTCAACGGTTACATTCCAAACATCGTCCATCGGGTAGCTGCGCACATACCCGGGCGGCAGCGACTCTTTGCTGTATGTGATCTGGTAATAGCCGGGATCCAGGTCGTCAAAATGAAAAAAGCCGGCGCTGTCCGTTATGGCGTTCCATGCCGTGCCCGGCGCATCAAAATCGGGAGTTTCATATTGCACAAGGCCAATGCCAACGCCCGCAAAAGGCGGCTCTCCATTATTCCACTCGCCATTGCCGTCCACATCCACCCACACCCAGCCGGAAATCGACGACGTCCTCGGCTGGTAGCCGAACGACCGCATGACGTCTTCATCGGGCGGAACGACGATGCTGTCAATGCCGCAAGCGCGACTGTACTCTTTGAGCAGCAAAGAATCGACGGGCGCGATGGCATAGCTCCCCGGCGGCGCCTTGATGCTGTACTCGCCCCGTTCATTGGAAACGGCGCTGTAAGTTGCATCGCCGCGCAGAACGACCGTCATGCCGTCGATCATGCGCTCCATTTCATCTATCATACAATTTTTCACATTGTCGATCCATATTGCACCAAGGACCCGCCCATTTTTTAGTTTATAGCCAAAATTGACATCCGTTCGCTTTTCGTTCGCGCCCACGGCCAAAGAAGCAACATTCGTCGTCGGACATGTGTGTTCATATTTATCGCGCAGCAAGGATTCGTCGTCGACTCTGACAATGTAGCTGTCCGGCTGCACATTCAGAAAGGCATAGTCGCCATCCCGGTTGGTGAGCGTGTCTTTTAGGAATATATTGCCGGAAGCGATGAACAGCTTTACCAGGACAGAATCGAGCCCGACCTCGGATGCCTGGCGGTTGCAGCTCGAGTCGGCATCGTTCCAGACAGCGCCGCTTATCAACGCGCCCCTTGGTTCGTAGCCAAAATCGACGGCAACGTCGACGCCGGCGGTCAGCAGGGCGTCCGCGGGGTTTTGGCCGCATATCAAAGTGTACTTGTTTGTATCGACGCCGGCGACGACGACTTTGTATTCGCCGACCGGCAATTCAATGAAAGAATAAAACCCTTCCGCGTTCGTCAGGGCGTTGCGTTGCACCGGGCCGCTCAGTTGCACGGCAATCTCGGCAAAGCCCGGCTCACTTTAGCTCCATTGGCAGTCGCCGTCAAATATTTTCCACACATGGCCGCTTATTTGCGCGGGTTTTGGGAAAAAGCCAAAATCGACATTGTCCATGACCTGGCTCTGCGGGACCTCGATCGTCCGCACATACCCGTGAGCACAAGACGGCGCATAGTTTTCAGGCAAAGTCCTGGCATCGACGACGACGCTGTAGACGCCTGCCGCCAGCGGCCCGGAGTCGTAAGCGCCGAGGGCGTTGGCGTTCACTCGCAGAGAGTCGTTTTTATCGTTGACGATAAAGACGGCGACGCTGTCAAAGGCGTTTTCGTTGGCATCGAACAGGCAATCTTTTGACCGATCGTCCCAAACAAAACCGCGAATGCCGCCGCGTTCATCCTTGTAGCCGAAATCAACCGTGGCATCGGCGCCGGCGGCAAAGGGCTGCACAATCGTCGGGTTGTCGCCGCAGACGAGGCGAAACAGCGCCAAAAGCGAGGCATCGTCGACCATCACTTTATAGCCGTCATTGTTTTTAGCGACGTTTGTAAACTCGTAATAGCCGCCCGCATCGGTCGTATCGGACGACAACAGCGAGTCGCTCCTGCTGTGCAGTGCGACGACAATGCCGGCAAACACGGAATCGTCGCTGGTCCATTGGCAATCCGTCGCCTGCGACCGCCACCAGAGGTGACCGCCGATTTTTCCCGGCTGCGGGTAAAAGCCCCAACTAATGCTGTCCGGCTGCTCGCCGGCTTTGATGGAAACCGACTGCGCATAGGCGCCGGGATATGTCAACGTGTAATTCGCCGGCGTTGTGGCGCTGTCGACGACGACGGTGTAGGCGCCGACCGTCAAGTCATTAAATTCATACCGGCCGTCGTTTTTGGTTGTATCGACCATGATCACGTTGCCGCCGCCATCGAAAAGATTGACAACGACGTTTGCCAGGCGTAAAGCCTCGTCGGGATCCGGAACTGAATCGCCGTCGGCGTCTTCAAATATCTCGCCGCTTATCAAGTTCGGCTTGGGCGTAAAGCCAAAGTAAAATTGCAGGCTGTCCAGGGTGTTCACCTGAAATGCCGCGGTGTCGAGACCGGCGGGAACGGATCGGAAACAGGGCGGTTCATATTTGTTCAGCGTATCGCCGTCGCTGTAAACCCGGATCGAGTATGTGCCGGGCGGGACAAAAGGAATTAAATAGCGTCCGTCCGCACCGGTTGTATCCGCCAGCACAAGCGAATCGCTGTCGTTGCGCACCTCGATGATCATACCGGCAAACGCCGCTTCTCCATTGTCCCGGGTGCAATTCGAATTCAGCTCCTGCCATATCATTCCCTGCACAACGCCGGGCTTGGGTTCAAAACCCCAATCGGCGATGCGCACACTCGAATTCTGGGGCACAAAGCCGTCAAGATTAGACGGGGGACACTTTTCGACATGGTCGGTAAAAATTCGATCCACATCGTCGGGATGAAGGCTCACTTGATAGGCGCCCGGCAGCACATAAGAAAAGCGATACCGCCCGGAAACGGCGTCGGTGAACGAAGAATAGCTTTCGACGCTGTCGCCCCGCTGCACGACGAGATTCACTTGAAAGCGGCCAAACCCCGCTTCATCGCCGGCGACGGTATCGCAATTATCGTCAAGTTCATCTCGAATTTTGCCGAATACCGTGCTGCGATTTTGCAGAAAAAAATTATTCCAGTTATCGCCGTCCTGCGGCAATGTCAGTGCATAATCGCCGCATGTCGAGAAATAGCGAAAATTATGACCGGTCGTCGTTGTATCGGCGCTCCGGTCGAATTCAATG